>JAGBJE010000272.1 GCA_017934625.1 Pseudobutyrivibrio sp.
AACAAAGCGCAAAGCCAGTAAAACAGCTAGCTCGCGCACTTCTTCAAGAAGCGTTAATAGTGTTGAAAAAAAGTGGAAAACTGAAGGCGAGCTTGGAGCAGCTGAAGCGACAATCTTGAAATATGCAAAGCTTATTGACGGTACTGACTCGACTCGAGATATGAGGTCACTAGTAACTGGTATGTTTGAAATGATAGATAGAAAGAAGGCTCTTGAAGCGGCAAAGGGCAAAAGCGAAGCTGCAGAAGCTCCGGTATTCAAAATCTTAAAGGCAGCAAGTGGAGATTAAGCTTGGATGTCAGGAGCCGACCTTCAGGTGGTCAGTTCCGTACGAAAAGACGCAAGGCAAGTTTGCCAGCGAGTTATCAGCCGCTTATGACTTAAAGCCACACGAGTGGCAGGACATGGTACTTAATGACTGGCTTGCTATAGACGAAAATGGAATATTGATAAATCATACATGCGTTTTGATGGTACCGAGGCAGAATGGTAAGACGGGAGTTTCTGATCCACGCGAAACGTGGGGACTGATTGCAAGAGGCGAAAGCATATTGCATACAGCTCAGGAGTACCAAACGGCAAAGAAAGCCTTTGATAGATTGAGGCTTAAGTTTGGCGAAAAAAGAAATGATCCATTTGCTAAATATCCAGAACTTAACGCAATGGTGAAAAAGTATACTACATCAGCAAATCAAATGATTCTCGATTTGACTAATGGTGGTCATATTGAATTTAGAACACGAGGTAACGGCACAGATGTTGGCCGAGGCGGTACATTTGATTTGGTTGTTGTTGATGAGGCGCAGAGCTATACAGAAGCACAAGCTGAAGCTCTAGCGCCTTTAAATATATCAGCACCTACAGGAAGCCCTCAAACTATATTGATGGGAACTCCACCGACACCAGAGGCAATACATAAGGGATTTATCCTTGCTAAGACCATAAAAGAGATTAGGGCAGAAAAGCCTATTGGCTCATGCCTACATCAGTGGTCAGTGGATGAGGTTGGAGATGTGAAAGACATAGATAGGTGGTATAGATGTAATCCATCACTGGGGTACAACCTTTTGATTTCCGGTCTTGAAAAAGACATGAGAATGATGACCGATGATGGATTCGCTAGAGAGCATTTAGGCTATATTGCGAACATCCTTGAGAAAAAAGAAGATTTTGCAATCAATCACAAGATGTGGCAAGCATGCAAGTCCTCTCGTGAACAGAACGGAGAGGGTAAGATAGCCTATGGAGTGAAATTCTCATCAGATGGCGCTACAGTCACATTGTGCGGCGCTATTATCGATAATAAAGGATATGCAAGAATATCCCTTATCGAGCATAAAGAGACTATATACGGCACAAATTGGCTTGCTGAATGGCTAAATGCAAGATACAACACAGCATCATGCGTTGTAATAGATGGCCGAAACGGAGTTGACGTGCTAGTGGATAAGCTAACACCAACGTGGAAGCGAAAAGGTTCGATTGTTCGCCCAAGAGCTGCAGAAATGATTGCAGCAGTATCAACTCTAACAGATGAGCTGACAGAAAAGACGGTTAGTTGGTATGAAGAGCAAGAATTGTTAAATGATAGTGCCATGACCTCCGTTAAAAGAAAAATAGGTAGCGGCTTTGGCTTTGGCGGTGAGAACTCAGGGCCTATAGAAGCTTGCGCCCTGGCTCTGTGGGGATGCAGAAATAGTAAGAGTGAACCAGGAAGAAAAATGAGGATAGGATAATGGAATTTGATATTAAACCAACAAGCATTGTAGGTTTTCCGTCTAACGAAGCGACAAAATTGCAGCAGCTGGTAGATGTCTTTAACGCGCATAAAGTTGATAATGCCATCAAAGAGGAATATTACGATGGCCAAATCAGCCTTAACGAAGTAAATATTGGCATCGCTTTACCTAGCGACTTGAAAAATCTCAGAGTTAGTTGCGAGTGGGCCACTAAGACAGTTGATGTCCTTGCAGCTCGTTCAATGTTCGATGGTTTCGTCAGCATCAAAGGAACAGAGAACAAGACACTTAATGCAATAGCCAAAAACAACAATTTGGTAACTGCATACAAGGCGGCATGTAAGGATGAATTAAAATTTGGATGCACGTTTGCAACATTGTCTGCCGACAAAGCCATCAAATGCAAAATAAAATTTCATTCACCACAAACCGCAGCAGCTTTATGGAATGGTGAGAAGGACAGAATAGATTGTGGATTCGCCATAATTGATACAGTTCCAGATGAATCTAAGGAAAATACATACACTGTATCTCATATAAATTATTATACAGACAAAGCTATTTGGGAAATCATTCGAAAAGATGGGACTTGGGAAGCGTATGAACATAAGCATGCAATGGGACGCCCTCTGATGGAGCCTCTCGTGTGGAATAAAACATCGGCAAAGCCATTTGGTCGTTCTAGAATCAAGAGCACAGTTAGAGGCTTGGTTGATGGACACATACGAACAATAGCTAACGCAACAATCGGATTGGAATTTGCTACATCTCCGCAAAAATATTTGCTGGGAGTAACGGATGAGCAGTACGAATCCTTAATCAATAACAAATTTAAGGCCTACGTTGGCTCTCTGCTCACAGCAACAAACAACCCTGACAGCGACAAACAACCTCAGTTTGGCCAACTTGCACAAGGTAGCTTACAGCCACATATCGATATGATGCGAATGCTGGCAACACAGTTTGCAGCAGAAACGGGATTATCTGTCACGGATACAGGTGTCATTAATGACGCTAATCCTACATCAAGTGATGCAATTTTGGCACAAAGCAAAACATTAGTATCGCTTGCAGAAGAACTGAATTCAGGAAACGGCGATGCATTAGAGCATATTGCAAGAATGGCTCTAGCTATTGCAGAAAATAAGAGCCTGGATGAATTGGATGAGACAGCGGATGTGATAGCACATTTCAAGAATCCTGCAATGCCAAACGTTGCGTCAACAGCGGACGCGGCTATTAAGCTTGCAAGTGTCAGAAGCAATTTCGCGGATACAGACGTATTTTTGGAAATGGTGGGCTTTGGCCCGGCAGATATTGCAAGAATCAAAGCTCAGGAGCAAAGAGCTAGAGGACTGGCTCTGATAGAGGATATAGATGCAGATATCAACTAAGGACTGGAAGAATTACATAGCTAAGCTATCCAAACTTAATGCTACAGCGGCCGAGAAGATGCAGCAGTATATCGCCAAGAATGGATTTGCAGATACAGAGGCCATTATTGACTATGCTTATGGTCTTGTAACTAAGTATGGTGAAGGCTCAGCGGCTTTATCAGCTCAGATGTTTGAGACGGTAGCAGAAATGGAAGGGGCTGTTATTCAGCCCGCTGTAATGGCTCAAACAGCCTCTAGAAACGAAGTGGCAAAAATGGTTAATGGCATTATGAAGCAGACTCAGAATGAGAATGTAATAGCGAATGCCGTAGGTAGAAAAGTCAAGCAAGCCGGAGCTGATACCACGCTCCAGAATGCTTTAAGATATGGAGCAGAATTTGCATGGATTCCTGCTGGCGATACATGTGCCTTCTGTATTGCACTTGCATCAAGAGGTTGGCAGTTAGCCTCAAAGAAGGCTATTAAGAATGGCCACGCAGAGCATATTCATTCAAATTGTGATTGTACCTATGCCATCAGATTTGATTCAAAGACTCATATTGAAGGCTACGATCCGAAGTATTACGAGCGCATGTATTATGATGCTCAGGATAGAGCGGCTGAGGAAGGAACCTTCTGGAGCGGAAAGTCCGATAAGGATGCCATCAATCAGATGCGTAGAGACAAGTACAAGCTTAATGCTGAGAAGATTAGAGAGCAGCATAGACAGGCTTATGCGAAGAGGAAAGAAGCGGCAAGTATAACGAGTGAACCATTCAATAATTCGCTCAAATATGGTAAAATATACATAGATGGGGATGAGATAGTTCCTTGTCTTAGGGATAATTCAACAGGCCAATTGGTTGATACTTTAGTGGAAGAGGCTAAACGTAATGAACTGAAAGGTTACAACGAAAAGACTGGATGGTATGTCAATTGGAATAAGATGCCAAATGAAGCATCGATTTATAAATTGACGGTAAAAGGTTCTGATGAAATACAAGGTTTAATTGCTATGACACCAAATCCAGAATATAAAGCTATGTATTTGAATTGGGTAGTATCAGCTCCACAAAACAACCCAATGTTGCTTAATGGTAAAGCAAAGCGATATGAAGGCGTTGGCGGTCATTTGATGGCTATTGCAGCTGAAAAATCAGCAGAAGCAGGATTTGATGGAGCGGCTTACGGGTTTGCTGCAAATGCTGATTTAGCTAAGTATTACATTGAAAAATTTGGAGGAAGTTTATTACCAATTGAACATCCTTATGAAGTCTTTTATAGCGAGGATGCTATGAAAAAGTTGCTGGAGGCATATAATTATGAGTGGAAAAGATAATATAATTAAAGAACCACCTACAGGAGTTTTTTTTGTGGATCCTAAAACATTGCCTGGTTATGAACCAGCAAAAAAGGTCCATTTTCAAGACGCATTGAATTATGCTAGAAAAGTTAAGGCGGAAGAAAACAGGGAAGTAACATTTGAAGAGATGCAGCAGTTTGTAGAAAGATAAGGCACTAGCAAGATGCTAGTGCTTTTATTATGCAATTTTGCACCGGTGCAAGAAAGGATGAGATTGCCACTATCCGCCATGGATTAAGACATTCGACATCCAGCTTCACTGGTTACAATTTAGCGCAAGAATTAAGTGGATTGAAAATGATACAAGGTAAAAAATGATGCTATTAAGCACTAGGAACAACCCTAGTGCTTTTATTATGCATAAAATTGGCAACTCGTGCCAATAAAACGAGGAAAACACACTCATAGGAGGAAAAAGTCATGCCAGATAATAACGGCGGAACAAACACTGGTGCAAGTGGTGAAGGCACACAGGGAAACGAAACACCAAAGACATTCACACAGGAGCAGGTAGATAGCATGATTGAAGCTAGGCTCAAGCGTGAAAAGGAAAAGTATAGCGATTATGAGGATTTAAAGGCTAAGGCTACAAAGTATGATGAGTCACAGGACAGCAGAGATGAGGTCACAAAGCTCACAGAAAAGGTAAATAGTCTTTCGGCTGAACTCACAGCCAAGAATGAAGCGGAGAAGCTCCGAAACATTCGAGAAAAAGTCGCAAAGGAAAAGAAGGTTCCTGTCGAGTTGCTGACAGCTACCACAGAGGATGATTGCGCCGCACAGGCCGACAGCATCCTTGCATTCGCTAGACCAACCGGAGATTACCCAGAAGTAAAGGACGGTGGCGAGAGCGGAGGTACAAGCAAAGGCTCTACTGGCGAACAATTTGCCAAGTGGGCTAGTAATTTAATTTAGGAGGAAAAGAAAGATGCCAGGTGTACAGACAAACAGAAGCAACATAGATTTACCATCAGACGTTGCAAAGGAAATTATTCAGAAAATGCAGGAAGGCTCAGCAGTCATGCGACTAGCTAGAGAAATCAAGTTGCCAGGAGGCGGTACAACAATTCCTGTCATTGTTGGTGATGTGGAAGCTTCATGGGGAGGAGAGACCGATAGAATTGCTGTATCAAACCCAGAGCTTGCAAAAAAGAAGATGCAGGCTTATAAGCTTAGCGTTATTGTACCATTCTCTAATGAGTTTAAGAGAGATCTATCAGCTCTTTACGAGGAGTTAAAGAGACGTATCCCAAATGCGCTTGCAAAGAAGTTTGATGCAACAGTATTTGGTAACGTGGAAGCTCCAGGAGAGAACTTTGATACATTCAAGGCGGTAACAGCTCAGGATATCGGTGCAAATGCATATGATGGTCTTGTTGCAGCAGATGCTGATATTGCAGGCCATGATGGTATCACAAATGGCTATGTTATTGCTCCAAAGGGAAAGAGCATTCTCTTACTATCTAAGGACACAACAGGAAGACCTCTCTTCATCAATAGCGTTGCAGAGGGTTCAGTACCTATGATCCTTGGCGCACCAACATACCAGTCAAAGGGCGCTTATCTCAAGGGCGCAGATAAGACACCATCCACAGTTGGTATTGCTGGAGATTGGACTCAGGCTTTATACGGAACTGTAGAGGGTGTTAAGGTAGATATCTCTACACAGGCTACCCTTAAGATCGACAAGGATACAGAGATTAATCTATGGCAGCAGGATATGTTTGCTGTTAAGGCTGAAATCGAAGTAGGATTCCGAGCAGACACACTTTGCTTCAATCGCTTAACAGCAACGGAGGGCTAAAAGATGGTTGAATTTATTCATTCACTTACAGGTTCAAAGATGCTTGTAGCGGAAGATAGAGTAGAAGAGTATAAAGCGGCTGGCCACAAGCTGGCCACTAAAGACAATAAGCCTAAGGGCAAGAAGCCAGAGGGCGAGAAGCCAGAGGGCAAGAAGCCAGAGGGCGAGAAGCCAGAGGACGAGGAGCCAAAGGAGTAAAAATGAATTATGCGGATAAAACTGATATCGAGGACAGAATAGGCCGTAAACTAGCAGAGGCAGAAGATAAGATGTGCTTATCTCTACTAGAGGAAGCAGCTGCCATTGTAGATGGCATCAATCCAAATGCTTCTACAGATTCCAAGAAGCTTGTTTCGATTCGCATGGTATCGAGGGCGATAGGCTATAGCCCTGATGGAGTTCCCATGGGAGCTACACAGGGTACTATGGCCGCTCTTGGCTACTCACAGAGCTGGACAATAGGTGGCGGCTCTGCTGGCGAGCTCTACATTTCCAAACTTGAAAAGAGGATGCTTGGTCAAAAGGGCAGAATTGGATTTGCAAGTCCACTAGAGGTGAACAATGATTAAAGGCGAAACAATTATACTCATCGAAAAGACGATAACAGGAAAAAATCCAATAGGAGAACCAATTGCGACGTCGCAAGAAGTAGAGGTTGAAGACGTTCTGATTGGCACTCCAAGTACGGATGCAGTAGTACAGGATATGGACCTATACGGAAAAAGACTGGCATACGTGCTAGGTATTCCTAAG
>JAGBJE010000273.1 GCA_017934625.1 Pseudobutyrivibrio sp.
ACTATAAAGGTTTCGTTTCATTAAGAAACTTAAATGAATTTCAAGGATACATGTTTAAAAAACTTGTATTAATTCAAGGTTTGTTTCACTGTTCAGTTATCAATCTTCGTTTTCATCTTGCTCTGTGTTACTTGCTGTCCCTCAGTGCTCGATTATAATATCACCTTAATTTCCTCTTGTAAACCCCTTTTTGACGATTTTATCAAAGTAAATCTATTTAGGAAATTCTTTGTTATTGTACGAATTGTGTCAATATTATACACAATAACTTTTTTCAACGCATCCTTAACAGCATCCAAAAAACCATTAGATGAATATGTAGCACCAGATATTCCATCAACATCATATGATTGAGCCTCAATCACTTTACTAATCATTTGCTACCCATCCGTTTCTACATCAAAGAATTCCTTATCATCTATAAATTTTATAAACTCTATATCTGTAATCTTACCTTCCTTTATTGTCACTTCCACTTCCACAGTACCATTGTTACCCATTCCTTCACCATAGTATTTACCATCTTTTAACACCACATCTTTTTTAATATCTTCTATAGATAAGTTACTTTTTGTTTTAACATCATCTACAGTAGCATTTGCTACATTAGTGTTTATTATAAATGAAACAATTAATGTTGCAAAAAACAGCGAACTGGCCGTTGCTGCAATCTGTTTCTTAGGAATTAATTCTACAGAATTCTTATTTAATGCCTTTATAATCCTACATGAAAAATAACTAATGAATATTATAGTAAATTTTCTATGTAAAAATTGTGAACCAGTTTAAACAGGTGTAAATATAAAAATGCTACCCTATATTATTTAAGGTAGCATCTTTACATGGTTATTATTCTTCATTAATACTACAATCTGGATTAATAATATACTTGGCATCCATGCCACTTAAATATTTCATTTGCCATGTGCCGAAAGATATTGTCAACGTTGGCTCGTCTGTTTGAACTACATAAGATATAAAACTATTGTCATATTCCAAGCCATCGTACCAGCCACCATAGTTTGCAGTAATTACGTCATCTTCTGCTATAGTTACCGCATATTTATCATTTTCTTGAAAATTGATGCAATCATTTGGCATTCCACTTAATGTGATTACAGTTCCTTTCTTAATAATATCTGTCGATATTGTTACATTAATATTAACTTTATTCATAGAGTTTTCACCAATAGTGGGAAAATCTGAATACTTGTTGATATAACTCACAGGAAGGTTGTATGTTTTCAACTCTGCTGCTGTTACTGTAAAAGGTATGCTAACCTGAACTAAAAGAAGTGTTACAACAATCATCCCTATTACCTTTGAACCAATACTTTTAACTGCATTATTCATAAAAGCCCCTCCTTACCAACCAAAAAACAAACAGGGAGATAACTAGCAGTTTCCTGCCAATTATCTCCCTTGGTGTATTTTCTATTATAGATTTCAAAGAGAGTTAAATCAATCAAAAGAATCTGAAAAAAATGTGACTTCCATGTAACCCTTTTAAATATCTTATTTTTTCAAATTGAACTTCTCAACTAATCCTTTTAATGAATTTGCATGTTCATTCATTTCATAACTTAATGCTAATGACTCTTCTGATGTTGCAGCATTATTTTGTCCTACTGATGAAATTTCACCGATATTTGAAGACATCTCTTTAACTGATTCAGCCTGAGAATTAGATGCATCTGCAATTGTTTTTACCTTTACTGCAATACCTTGCACCTGTTCTACCATACTACTTAGCTTCTCAGCTGTATCATTGGCTATGGATATACCAATTTCAACATTCTTTAAAGATGCATTAATCAATTCAGCAGTATCCTGAGCTGCTTCAACGGTCTGTCCTGCAAGTTTTGATACTTCACCAGCAACAACAGCAAAACCTTTACCAGCTTCCCCAGCTCTTGCAGCCTCTATAGATGCATTTAACGATAAAAGATTTGTCTCATCAGCTATCTCATTAATTGTATCTATAATTTTTGATATTTCTTGAGATGAAGATGATATGGCATCCATAGCATTTACCACATCCTGCATCTTTTTATTACCTTCTACAATATTTTCAGCAACAACCTCAACTTCTTTTGAAATTGAAGTGGCATCTGTTGAATTGCTAGATATTTGATCTGTTATTTGATTTACTGTTACCGATAAATCTTCAACAATATTAGCCTGAGATGTTACAGTATCTGCCAAATTCTGACCAGCACCTGCTATTTGATTAGCTCCATCAGAAACCATATCTGATACTTCCATAATCTCGGTCATAGAATCCGATATCTGTTGTGAAAATGATTCCACCGCTGTCTGTATATCTCTGAAATCACCATCAAAATCTCTATCAAAATTTATATTAAAGTTACCTTCTGCCATTGTGGACATTATATTGCCAATCTCATCAATATAATAAACAAGGGAGTTTACTGCTGTCCTAAGCTGATTTACAACTTTTCCTATTTCATTATCTGCATCATAATCAATTTCAACATGAACATTTCCCTTTGCAATTTCTTCTGTAGCCTTAGCAAGGACATCCAAATCTTCTTCTATATTATTAACTAGTTCTTTGCTTCTCTTACGACTTATCGTAATTATAACTACAAGAGCTATAATAAGTGCTATTATTGTTGCTACGATTATTGCCAAAATTGTCCTATATTTTCCTGTCGCTGCATTTTCAGCTAATACTCCTGTCTCATCAAGGGAATCTGCAAGGGTTTCAGATACATCATTTAATGTAGAATTATAATATTCCAATGCTCCCTCAGAATCACCACTTTCCACAATTGATAACATCTCAAAAGAAGCATTTTCAAACTCCTTCCAATTAGTAGTTAATTGTGTCCCCAACTCATCATTATTTAGATTTTTAGATATGGTAGTGAAATAACTTTCAATTTTCGGAAATCTTCCTTCTAGATCTTCTTTTTGAGCATTAGTTACTTCCGAATCATTTGACGCCACTGCAAGCAATAAGCGTTTGTTTATCGTTTGTACATCTTTTCTTATTTCCATTTGATAAGTTTCTGTAACAAACTGAACATTATAAAAACTATAGATATTAACAAAAATTACAGCAAGGAAAAGAGCTATCAACAATGTAATTCCTAAAAACATCTTAATAGTGAAGGCTGAATAGTCATTAAGTGCTTCCGCAATCGTATTCTTTTTTTTACCCATGATTTTCCTCCAAATCAGTTATTTCTTTATTAAATTACACTTTTCCCCTGATATTGTAATTATAAAATAAATCTAATAATCGGTGGACTTTTTCACAATTTTTTTATATTTATATACAATTTCGTCTGAAAAAATACTTAAGCAACATTATCATCTGTTCCTACAACATTTGTTATTTCTATCTACATTAATTTCTTATATATAACATACTTTCGATTTGATATTGTAGTAACCATACTGCATTATTATACTTTGGCACCTCTTTAAGAATTTTTAATAACATCGGGTAATATTCTTCTGTCTCTACTATCTGCCAATATATTCCTTCTCGACTTAGTCCCCATGACATAGTTGTCAGGTTATTGCAACGGTCCATGCATTTTATCAAGATTGCTTTAGGATTTGCTGCAATTATCTGATAATAAACAGATTCTATCTCTTTATATTAAAATCCTCATTATTATCACGAGTTAGTACCCTAACTAATTCCTTTATACTATTACTAACTGGGAGTTCCTCAACTTTTACTTTACAGTCTTCTATTACATCATGAAGAAGACATCCAGCGATAATTTCATCATCTGTTATATTCATCGCCAACGCATGGCAAGCTAGATTTAAAGGATGATAAATATATGGAACACTAGAACGTTTTCTGTTTTGTCCTTTATGAGCTTCTACTGCATAATCAACTGCAACTAAAGTTTCACATAATTCATGACTTCTTGCCGTCATTTTTACATAAGTCCTCATATGGTTCCAGTCATATATTACATGTTTAGTTTTGAATATCTGGTTTTTTATTCAAGCAGCACTGAAACTGAAATATTAAAAAAGCAGATAATCCAATTAATTTTTCCAAATACAGATTTTGTTCATTCTTTTCTCAGCTTATGATTTCCTCAGTTGTAACATTCAACTTTTCTGTAATTGCCTGAAAGTTATATTTATTTCTTTTCGGAATATTCTTATATTAAGTCCTAAACTCATTATAAATCCCCCTGTTAATATGCCCTGTAACTCAATCTAGAATCATGTTCTCAATAAGTGATTTGACTTACAATATTTATTTAAATACAAATTGCATTTTATACAACATTATTTCTTATACTTGCATCAAATTATTCATAATAAAAAAAGATGCTACCTTAGCATCTTTTTTATCACTATTTAGCTAGCACCACCGCTTCATCCTTATATGTTGTTCCTGTATATTCATGTTTATAGTGTACAACTTCTCTTTTTACGGAAGGTGTTATAAACTTTCCATTTACATCTATTACTAATTCTATATCAGGATCAAATTGATTTAATGTTTCTATAAAATCTCTTATTCTCATTATTTACTCCTTCAATTTCAAAATGTTATATTTCTCTATTTTTTATAAATTGCTCGTCTAGCTTATCACGGCGACTTTATTGAGTCAATATCCTATTCTTTTTATCTGTGCATTAGACATCAAATATTCGTATTTGTAAAACCTCAATTTTTTACTATTATTAGCTTAATATTTAGTACGACAAAAATGATCTCTAAATATAATATTATTATAAGCACTACTTCTTATAAATGAAGTAAGCTCTAATTTTATTGTATTAGGAGGAAAAATATGAAAATTTATAATGTAAACGACCCATTATTTACAAACTATGGCCGTATAATAGAAGGCTATGATGATGAAAAAAAACAGATTATGCAAACTCTTGCTGAATGCACTCCTATTCCAGATGCAACAGATTATGTTGCTGAAGAAAAGGCCCTTCAAGAATTAACAGCATCTAATGTTATATCAAATTCGCTTTTTGGAGGCGCACCAATGCAGTTCGGTTGGTGTAATGGACATAATACTAAACTAAATTGTTTGGAATATCATCGCTCTAGTGAAATAAATCTTGGTGCATCTGATTTCATTCTTCTTTTAGCAAAGAGAGAAGAAATTGAAAATTTTAAACTTGATTCTTCTAAAGTAAAAGCTTTTCTAATTCCAAAAGGTGTTATGGTTGAAATATATGCCACTTCACTTCACTATGCTCCGTGTCAAGCTCGAAAGGATTCAGGCTTTCAAGTTTTAGTAGGTCTCCCTAAAGGAACTAATATAGGTATTCCAAATTTTAAGCCAGTTAATCAAGAGGACAATTTATTAACTGCTACGAATAAATGGTTGTTTGCTCATGAAGATTCAAATGAGGCAAAAGATGGAGCCTTTATTGGTATTACAGGTGTAAATATTGATATAGTTAATGATATTTAAATATAGTTTATGTAAAGAAGCTTTATGGATTATTACAATTTCCATAAAGCTTTTTTAGGTCAACGGGTGACCTTTTGTGTTCTTCATCATAAGATAGAAAAGTATAGTATTGTATAGCATGTATAGATTGTATAGCAGATGATAAAAAAACCTTTATTTATGGGCTTTATTGAGATTTTGTTATGACATTTTATAGTTCGATTTATGACATTTTATCTACTATATAAGACAATTTACATTATTGTTTACGACAGATTATATATGCATGTATGACAAAAAACACACTACATATGACTTGATGAAATTTTGACATATACATTAGCTTTTGAAAATGTAGACTATATAATAAATGGCGGAAATAAAGGATTTGTGAATGCGTAT
The DNA here is from genome assembly GCA_017934625.1 of Pseudobutyrivibrio sp. Classification (GTDB taxonomy): domain Bacteria; phylum Bacillota; class Clostridia; order Lachnospirales; family Lachnospiraceae; genus Pseudobutyrivibrio. Next base: position 5,823 of record JAGBJE010000273.1, read on the forward strand.
GACAAAAAACACACTATAAATGACATACCTTAAACTATGTCATAACACTTCAATTTTCATAAAATCTTCAAGTTTATAATCACAATGGAAACGCCGTAAACTAGGCATTTGTGACAAAAAACACACCATATGTGACAAATATAAATTATGACATTTAACTCTTTATATATGACAAAAAACACACCTTATTAATGAACTCTATTTATTAAAGGACATAGGATATGACAAAAAACACACCGTATGTGTCTGATAAATACTTAGAAAAAGCCCTAAAAATTCTATATTCTAGTGATATATGACAAAAAACACACCAAAGATGACAAAAAAAAGATTTGTCACTTATATCTATATATGACAAAAATTACACCCATTAATTGAATAACAAGAAACGTTGATTTTATGCGGTTTTTGAGGTGTGATTTTTATAAAAACATATGACAAATTCTACACTTTAATTATATTATCATACTGATAATTATGACAGAATTTACACCTGCAGAATGGAGAAACTATCTGGGAACGTATGACAAATTACACACTATGAAATAAAATACGAAAAAGCCCTGTGTTTTCGGGATGTTTGAATGTATGTTAGAATTTTTAGTATGACAAATTTTACACCTCAAATGATTATACTGAAATACCATACAATAGAAAAGAATCATATGACAAAAAACACACCTATACCACTTATGTCTTTTGAGATTTATGTCATATTTAATTTGAAATTATTATATTAAATTATTATAATATAAAGAAATGACAAATACAAAAGATGTCACAGTGGGGAATAAATAATGGCGATAAAAAGACAAGATAAGAATGGTAATTATAGAATAGTCGATCCGGTTACTGGAGAATTTCTTGATGAACCACTTACACATAATGTGGGTCAAATACCACATCAAACATCTTATACTATTCAAGGAAAAGTAATTGATCAAGACGAAGTTGGTGCTGAAATAATTGAAACTAATGGCGAGACTGTTTTATCCGATGATGATGCGAAAATCAAACAATATATTAAAGAAGCTATTTCTATTGATAATCTAGTTGAAACATTTAATGAAAATTCGCATTTAACGTTACTTAAGCTTCTTGCACTTCAAGATAATAAGCATCCTTTAAAAAAAGGCGGTGTTGGTATAGCTTATCGTACTGATGCTCTTATTATGAATTGTAAAATGGAGTTTTCAACAGATGAAAATATTGTTTTCGATGCTATACTCGGTACTATGTCTTCTTTTCCAGATGATAAAACTTATAGAATAGAGCCGTCTGACTTTTTTAAGTTTTCAAAATATTCAGACGAAAAGTATCTGTATGCGATTTTTCGATCTGGAACAGAAAAGCTAAAAAATAGACATTTATTGTTTGAAGATTTAGGGCCTGATGGAGAAGATGAAATTATCGTGCCATGGTTCAATATTCTTAGGTATCATAAAGGAAAGAAGGGAGAAACTGCGTATATTGAATTTGCTCCATCAGATTTTTTTAAAGATTTAGCTTTGTGTTCTCAATTAGTTCATGGAGCTTATGGTGCATTAGAGGTTACTACGCAGCTTCAAGGAAAATACACCATAGCGTTATATTGGTATTTAGAAAACAAGAAAAATTATAAAGAGTACCCTACTGCTACGCCTGGTGTATTTAATATTTCTTTAGATGAATTAAAACATCAATTTTCAATTCCACAATCCTATAAGAAAGCCGATATCGAGAGACGTGTATTGAAACCAGCTTATGAAAGCATTAATGCTGTACCTGAGTGTGATTTTACATTTGAATATAAACCCATATTGGCACATGGAGTTACGCAAGGATATTCATTTTTAGTAACTAAGAAAAACTATATAGAGGCTTCTTCATATAAGATTGAAGATATAGTCGAGGAATCTGTTGAAGATGATTTATTTAATGAAATAAAAACAATAATTGTATTATCAAAGCTTAATTTTACAGATGATGATATAAAAAAGATTACAGACGCAGCAAGACGTAATAATAAGGATAGTTCATATATGATGGAAGTTATTACTGCGTTTAAAAAACGTTTTGTTAATGATAAGATGGAATCTATAACAGATTGTGTAGGATACATATGTAAAATGATTGTTCAAGGTACATCTTTTGATTATCCAGGTAATAGAAAACAAAACAATTCATTTAATAATTTTGAGCAGCGTGATGACGATATGGATATCATAGAAAAAAAGCTTTTAGGCAACTAATATGCGTGAAACATTTATAAGAATATTGTTTTATTCTATACTTGAATAAAATCTAAGGAAACCTTGATTTTATTGCAAAATTTATGTATTATGTTAATGTATTACACCACCATTATGGTGGTGTTTTTGTTTTGTATAACGAAAACTAAATGTTTCACGAAAGGACTATATGGGAAATAAAAATATTATTATTCCAGATAGAATATTTCATAAGCTGTGGAATATTGCACTGGAATCAAAAGATTTTACTTCATTTTATAATAGCATTACTAATCTTGAATCAAAACAATATACAAATCTTTTTAAATTTGGACTAGATATGGAATTGTTATATGAGACCCTATCTTCCATCTATAAAGCATCTCATTATACAATCCCTGATTTGCTAGAAGAATATGATATTAAAAAATCTTCGCTTTCTCACAGATTTTGTATTCCAATTCGTACTGTTGAAAATTGGTGTAATGGGACTGGAAAATGCTCTTCTTACATTATTATTATGATTTTGGAAGGATACGGTATAAAGTATTTGCCAGAACGTGTATATACCAAAAGTCTTTTTGATATAAGATCAAAGAATACCGTAAAAAAACGTTGTCTGGATAATAATAGAGTTAAAGTAAATGATGAATGCAATAAAAATGAAGATTTGGCAAATATAACACTTGATGATATTGATGATTTGTTAGATAATATAGGTCTAGAGAGTTTTTCAATTAGAGATTTCGAGCAAACTCATATGATTGACAATAAAGATTTGCTAATAGAAACCGATTATTTAAGAAAACACATGAAGTAAATTCACATTGTGGAGAGAATGTTAAAAGTTTAACAAATAATTCACATTGTGAACTAGATATTTTAGGAGGAAATATGGCTAAAACAATAATTTTCGGAAACCAAAAAGGAGGAGTTGCTAAAACCACTAGCACATTTAACGTGGCAACTCAATTATCTATGAAGGGGTATAGGGTTTTGATGATTGACTCGGATCCACAGGCTTCATTGACTATAATTGCAGGGCTTGTACCGGAGGATTTTGAAGAAAACAATTTATCAGCCCTGCTCTACGACGCTGAAGGTAAATTAGACATACATAATTGCATAATTCCTTTAAACGAAGATGGCAGCCTTGCTATTATACCAACAGATATTTCGATGGCCAATGGAGATCTGGATTTTGTATCACGACCAGGAAACGACAAGCTCATCAAAAACGAAATTAACAAAGTGGCTGACGAGTATGATTTTGTTTGCATAGATTGTTTACCTTCACTAGGAATTATATCTGTAAATGATATTGCTGCATCAGATTTTATTATAGGATGTGTAGAACCTGGTTACCAAGCAATGAAGGGAATTGAATATTACGCAAAGGTAATTAATAGATATAGAAATAAATATATGTATCCAACAAAATTCCTAGGAATTATAATCTCAAAAATTGCTAGGAATAATGATTGTAAAGACATCACAGAAGTATTAAGAGATGAATATGAAGTTTTGGGAGAAATTCCATTATCAGTAGAAGTCTCAAAAGGAGAAATTGATGGAGTTCCTGTCTCAAAGAGAAAACCAGGACACATTTCTTCTTTAGAGTATTCAAAGATTGCAGACTTTATAATTAACGAAACTATAGGCTAATGAAGGAGAAAGTAAAATGGCAGAGAGAGTAAATAGATTTGCTAAAAAACAAGAAGCAGTATCTCTGAGAGATTTGACATCTAGGGAAACTGATTCGCCTAACACATCGGAAATTGTAGCGGATTTATCATTAGATTTATTGGATTTCGATGAAAACAATGAGTTTCTATTTGGATATCATGATTTAGAGCGTATAAAAAACACTATTGATGAATCAAAATTAACTGCACCACCGATTGTTTATAAAAAAGATGATGGAAGATATTTAATAGCATCAGGTCATACTAGAGTAAAAGCATTGAAAGATCTCGGAAAAAAGAAGGTAACATGTCAAATCATGGCTTTGCCTGATAATGAGGATCAAATCAAGAAAAATCTTATATACCTGAATACACAAAGAAGAGAAGCTCCTTTATATATAGCTCGAAATATTAGTGAATATGAAAGTATTCTTAGAAGAGAAGGGTTCAAGGGAAGTATGGACCAAGAATTGGCTAAGCAGTTTGGTTATAAGAAGACTATGCTATATAGATATAAAAAGATACTATCGCTTCCAAAGGAACTTCAAGAGTTATGCGCATATGATGAGATTGCATGGTATGGATTGATTGATAATTATGTTGACATACCAGAGGACAAATATAATGAATTTATTGCTTCGATTTTATCAATTTTGGATGAAGAAGGACATGTAAGCAATAAACAGGTTGAAGATATAATTAGAGGATATATAAATAAAGAAAGCAAGAAAGAAGAAAAAGTGAACAACCTTGAAAAAGGAGAAAAAATTTCGAAACGATTCAAAAAGATTGTTTCTATGATGTATGACGGTGAAATAAAAGTAAAAAGGAAAGATAAAGAAGAAATAAAAGTGCAAGCTGAAGAATTAAAAGAATTTCTAGATAAATTAATAGAAGCGTGTGAAGACTAAAAAAGAGGACTCATAGTTGAGTCCTCTTTTTTAGTCTTCATTTTTTAACTTGTCGAGTAAAGAACCTAATTGTTCAAGTATTAAAGATCTTTCGTGAAAAGTAACATCCTCTGGAATGTTATCAAATGCAGTATTTAATAATTCAAAACCGTGAGCAGTAATATTTCTAAAAGTATCTATGTCGTTGCATATCGCATCAGGACTAGTATTGATTGATTCGATAGAACACATGTTCTCGCAAGAGCTTTGGCTTTCTTTTTCTATATTATCAATAGATATATTAGTATCTTCGTGTTCGCTTGCAATGGTATTAATCTTTTCAGCAAGCAGATGCTGCTTCTTAATATTTTTTATGCATGTTTGCGTTTCAGATTTAGATAAAGGATCATTTCCTTTTTTTTGTAAAGTTTCCTCCAGTATTGATATAGCCTCTTGTTGTAGTGTATCGTCTAAACTAGAAAGCTCAGAAATACCAATATACGAAAGACGTCCTTCGCCAATCCAAGATTGAACTTTTTCTGGGTATTTTAGAATTCTTCGTAAATATTTGACTTGTGTAACGCTAATACCAAATACTTCGGAAAGCTTATCTTGTGTATTGCCTTTAAAATTCTCGGGTTTTAAAACATGCTCAATATAATAATCAATAGCCCTAGCTTTATCGAGTGGATTTAACTCTCTATTATTAACATTTAATCTTATTAGCTTTTTTGCTTTATCAATCTCATCGGTAACGGTTTCAATATGAACAGGTATTTCTTCAAGACCCGCCAGCTTGGCTGCTGCGAATCTACGATGTCCAGAGATGATTTCATAGGAATTCGTATCGTGATTTTCGATTACATCTATAGAACCGATAAATCCAACTTCCTTGATATTATTGGCAAGGGTTTCAATGCCATCCATATTAAAAATCAATTCATTGTCTGGATTTTTAGTTATATATTTAAGTGGTATATTGATTACTTTTGAATTATCCATAAAAAATTCCCCTTTTATTTTATATTTACATACTATAACACATTTTGGCTCGAAGGTCACCCGTTGACCTTTAACAAATTATGTTTAAATAAGCATAAAAAGCATTCACTAATATGTTGAAAATGCAAGGAGAACATCAAAAGGTAGATAATATCACATATAAAGAATACAATAGAAAATAACCAAGTTTTATAACATTATAATAGTTTCTTCATATTTATATAGAGAGAATATTTTTGCGACTTATCTGCATTAATTAATACAAGAAAGAATATGCGTATAATATTATCTACTTGTTAGACTGGTATTAAAATTAGAATGATAGATTAGTTGTTAAAATAATTAGCACAATTCGAACAATACAGCTTAAACTGGCAAATAGATGTACTTTAAAAAATAGGGGAAAATCCGTTGACTTCTGTACTTCAGGGTGATATTATAATCGAGCACTGAGGGACAGCAAGTCACACAGAGCAAGATGAAAAAGAAGATTGATAACTGAACAGTGAAACAAACCTTGAATTAATACAGTTTTGTATAAAACATGTATCCTTGAAATTCATTTAAGTTTCTTAATGAAACTAAATCTTTATAGTAAACAAGTCAGTTTTAGACTGATTCGGAATTAAACTTGAATGTAGCAAACAAGTTTGCTACTAGCACTCATTTTGATTTTATCAAAATGAGCACATATAACCTGAGAGTTTGATCCTGGCTCAGG
>JAGBJE010000274.1 GCA_017934625.1 Pseudobutyrivibrio sp.
CTGGCTAGTGACATCCGGTGAATACACATTTGATAACGAGAATGTCAGATTGTTCATTCCTAATGTAGGCGGCGTTGCTAAGGAAGATATTTTGGAGCAGAACAAAAATATCAATCTATACCTATCATACGAGACAGATGATTTGGGACTTATTGCTGGCTCATTCGGCAGCTCCATGGAGTCGTTAGAGCCTGTGTTTACTGAGAAGGACTATGGTTATGAGCTAAATGAAAATGAAGAGGGCGTATCGGTGGACTTTGCTTCTGCATTCGACGGTGATGATGCAGATTTTATGTATTTGGAATTTGACACTGATTTGAGCAAGTGCAGGTACGGATTGTACAATAATCATTTCATAGAATATGATGACGAGGACGCCTCTCAGCTGTCAAAATCATTGATGAAAAAGTTTTACAATGATGGAGTGAAGGTGGTTGTTTCCTGGAAAAATGATGCAGGAGAAATCATTACATCAAGCTGTGATATGGACGAAGGAAAGCTGCTGTTCCCACTTGGCGCAGCCAGAGGATGGCTCCTAAATTCCCACTCAAGCATCTCAATATCTGTTATGGTAGGTGATGAGGTGATAGCTACTCCTAAGATAACAGAATTGAGAATGCTCAAGCTGAGGGAAGTGGAATAAATATCACAAAATACATGGAATAAAAGCCATGTTAATATTGTTAAAGAATAGGAAGATAGCACTTATCATTGCGGTGATGAGTGCTATTCCTTTTATCTTAAAGAAATAGTCGGTGTCGGTTAGCATCATCTTAGCCCTGTAAATAAATAGGCTACAGGCCGAGATAATGCCAATGATGCCGTATTCGATCATGTAGTGGAGATACATGTTGTGGACGTCGTAATAAGGTAAAGAATAACCAGGGTGAGGATTTCTCGTAACATATTCTAGATAAGCAAAACCATAGCCTTGAGCTCCAAGGCCAAAAAGCTTATCAAATATATTCTTCTCGCCAAATAAGTCCAGTGACATTTTCCAGATATAGCCACGACTGCTTCCCCAGGAATCATTAAATAATAAAAATGAATCGAAAGGTAGCCAGTCTTCTGCAAAATTACCTCGCAGAAGTGTGTAAATCAAAATATACAGTGGATACAGGCATAGGATGATTAAAGTGATTGTGGATAGAACTCGGGTAACAATTAATCTATTAAAGTGAACTAGCATAAATAGGATAATAGCTATGCCAACAAACAGACCTGCCATAATAGGGCTAAGGAAGAGTGTAGGGATAAAAGCCATGTCGGCTGTATTTGGACACAGTTTTGCTAGTAATCCGAGTAGTGCAAAAGCAGTTCCTATTGAAAATACATTGATAGCAAAAGCTTTAGCATGTTCAATGTCTGTGCCGCTGATTAGGGCAATCAATACAAGTTCAAATGCAAAACAAAGTATTGCCGCATCAGTGTCAGATACAACAATGCCTAAGGAAGTAAGGATTACTGAAATGATTCCTAGGATTTTGTAGGCGATTTTTTTATTGGTTGATAGGTAAAAGCAAAGTGGAAGCATAATGATAAAATAAAATCCCACTAAGTCGCGATTGCTCATTGTAGCCACAAAAGTTCTTGAAGTTGGTGCTTCACCACCAGAATAAAAAAATGTGTTAAAGGTGAGTCCTAAAAACTGTACAATGGCAAGTAAACTGACTAGTGACACACCTGCAGATGCAAGAATTGCTACGAACTCTTTATTATAAGGAATCTGCCTTATGAAAAAGTACACTAAAATAAGAGTGCCCAAGAACAGGATACTCATGTGCATTTCACCAGGAGCCCATATGTTAAATGTGTAGTCCCCGTTTTTTATAAATGTGATAAGGATGGTAATTGAAAGAATAATAAGAATTATTTTTTCGGGGTTTTGTAAATCTTTTTTCACTAATGGTATGTTTTTTAGCCTGCTAATTATATGAATAACTAGATTAGCAATTATAAATAAGAATGAAAATGTGAAAAAGAACACAAGCTTAGATGTAGCAATGTCATGGTAGCCATTTCTGATAGTTAGAGGATAGGCTACAAGCATAAAGAACCAATAGATGTTTCCGATAGTGTTTAACCATTCATTCAGCATAAGTTCCACCTTTTTTAGAAGACTATTGTTAAGTTATGTATAAATCAATTGTAGAAAAAAGAGGGCTGATAAATCAACCCTCTTTAAAATTATTTTTTAAAAATCTACGATCTCTTTAAGAGATTATTTAGCCTTTGGTGCCTTCTCAAGTACAAGAGCGAATGTAGAGAAGTGATCTGTACCAAATACAACCTTACCCTTATCAAGGATTGTCTCACAAGCTGTTACAGTACCATTATCATTGAATCTGTATACTCTTGGTACATAGCCTGCTGGAACTGTAAAGTTTGCAGGAATATCAAATGAAATAGCTACTCTGCCATCAAGCTGATGAATTAATGTACCTGTCTTAGCTGAGAGGTTAAAGTCTAATACCTTAGCAAGTGTAGCGTTAGGAACTCTTAACCCTAAGATTGTCTTTGCTACTTCGTATGTCTGTGAATCTTCTTTTACTTCATACTGAGCTAATATAGCACCCTGTGGGACAATGCCTTCTGGAGCTGCCATAAGTGTGTTCTTAGCACCGATAGCTGTGTACTGTAAAAGTGCCTGTCCGTCAGGAGCTACTACCTTCACAGGAGCAGGAACTGCTGCGGATGAAGATGATGAGCTACTTGAAGCTGGAGATGCATCAACTACGGTCTTTGAAGTTCTATCATAAACGCGGACTTCGATATTACCAAGAGTTTCTGTTTTGCCTGAATAAGTTGCAGTTACAGTGATTTTAGTTGTGCCGGCCTTTACGCCCTTTATAATAGCGCTAAAATCAACTCGACTACCGTACCATGATCCTGTATTCAGATGATCAATAACTGCAATAGATTCATCTTGAGATTTATATGTAATCGTGCCGTAATCATACTTATCAACTAAATCATATTTTATATTTTCAGGTTCAACATAAATGCTTCCAAATGCGTTAGTGAAAATACCGATTCCCTTTTCCTGATTTCTTATGGTGTATTTAACAGGTGTTTTTGGAGTGTTAGTTTCTGTTTTGCCAGTATCATCTTGCTTTTCGTCCCATTCAGTATATTTTTCACCGTCCCAAACGTAGGTTCCATTTTCATCTTCTGTATATTGGCAATAAGTACTATCCCAAATAAATCTTTCAGAAGACGCTAATGCCTGCAATGCAGGTGTTACATACCAAACAGATGTTGCAACTGCAACAGTTGCGAGTGCTAATGCACCAAACTTTTTCATGAATCTCATATCGTTTCCTCCTTTATAATCGAAACTGATTGCATTCTACCCCTCCCCGTTATGGTTTTTAAGGGTTTCACAAAAGAAACATAAAAGATTAACGATTTCGAAAAAAATAAATAAGCTTAAAATGTATTATCAGACACATGTATATGAACGAACATATTTACTGTCACACAATATATGGTAGAATAATTGTATTAAGTTGGGGTTTCGTAGAAAAAAGTAAATGTTAACAAATTGTGAAAAAGGTGAGAAGGCATGATGGAGAAAAGCAGGAAAGTGTTGTGCTACATTTATTGGGGGTTAATGTTTGTTGTATACCCATTTGTCATGACTGATGGGTATTTCAATATTAGTAAGGCGAAGCTTACAGGTTTTTATATAGTATCGATTGTTTTGATAGTGGGGACTTTATTTAATCTCATTATGATGACAAATAAGAGGCGAATTCTCTTTTTGAATGAAATAAAGGAGAATAGAATCTTCATCGGCTTGTGTACTGGTTGTTTTCTTAGCATATTGCTCACCGGTATTATTAATAAAAATCTAATATATTCAATGGGTGGGGAATATGAATATGGTGTAGGATTCATTTTTCTTACGGTTCTTATCATAAATGTGTTGTGTGCGAATGGATTCCATGGCAATAGTATCGTATATACGTATTTAGCATTGGCTCCGGGCTGTATGGTAGCGACAATGAGCCTGCTTCAATATATATATGGGAGTGGATGTTGCTGGCTTGCTTGTGGTGGTGTTAGAAGAACAGAGGCAGCTATTAATAGGAACATTTGGAAATCTGGCATTTACAGGGTTTTATTTTGTAATATTGTTTCCTATCGCTGTATATGGGTTTATTTCAAATGAGGCAAAGGCGCTTGGGATAGTTAGTATGGTCTTTCTTTCAATCGGTGTGATAATTACAAACACCGATGGAACACTGCTGGCATTTGTTGTAGAGTGGATTGTAATGCTGTTTCTTTTGAAAAAGGATAAGGAAAAGGCGAGCATGATATTTATTGTGGCGATTGTCATTATGATGTCCTGGGGTGCGCTGGGATTCATTAATACATATTCTCATGGGTATATCAGGCTGGATGCTGTTGAGCAAGCTGCCATATCGCTTCCAGTGGTGATTGGAGGATTGATTGCAGCAGTGTGCGGCTTTGCTTTGACAAAATGGGCAGGTAATGGTAAGTGGCTTGTAGTGGTGAGCTGGACTTTGCTGATAGTTTTAATTATGTATCCTGTTATGTGCGCAGTGTATACTTTACATCCTTTTGGGAATACCGCTTCGTTCCTGGGAAAGCTGTTTTATTTTGATTATCATTGGGGTACAGATAGAGGCTATCTGTGGCGTAGTGCAGTGGCTATATTTGCAGATGGAAGCTTTGCACAGAAGTTATTTGGCAGAGGAACAGGTTCTTTCCTACAAGCGTATTTATATGATTATAGCTATGGAATAGATGCAATTGAGATGGGACTTTACAGCAATGAGGATGCCCACAACATCTATCTGCAATTTTTGTGTGAATATGGTGTGGTTGGTGTAGGAATTGCATTTGGGGCAATCATCTATCGCCTGCGCACGCGATTCAGTAGTGGAGATTTGTTTTTGCAGCTAAGGGCGGTTGCTTTTATAGGCGCTATGGTTTCGTCGGCGTTTTTAGTTGTGCAGGGAATCACATTGGGATTCTTTGGGGTTATATTTTAAAAATATTTTTTACGAGGGGGTTATATGAATACATTTCTACCATTTTTTGTTGTAATCATGTTACTTGTTGTTGGGCTGGGGTATTTTAATGAAAGAGTCACCAAAATCACCGAGGAGATTGCGCTGATGTTGTACGCAATCATCATTGGTGCGGTATTACTTTTGGTTAGTTATTTCATAAGAAATGAAGATATTCAGCTGGTGCTGCATGATATCCAATTGTTTAATTTTGAAGGATATCTGATGGACTGCGTGCTGTGCTTCATGCTTTTTGCAGGCAGCTGCCACATGAAAATCAGAGATTTTAAAAGAATGGCAAGGCAGGTGAGCGTGTTATCATTTTTGTGCACGTTGCTTGGGGCGCTTATCTACGGCTTTGCATTTTATGGCTTCGCAATGCTGCTAAAGCTCGATGTTACACTTCCAGTATGTCTGATGTTTGGAAGCATTGTAGCGCCAACAGATCCAATAGCTGCCACCAGCATCCTGAACAAATTTGGCTTGCCAAAGGATACCAGTTTCCTGATTGAGGGTGAATCGCTTTTGAACGACGGTGTGGGTGTTGCACTTTTTGTTTGCTTTTCGGGAATCGTAAAGGATACCGCCGAGGAAAATGCAGCACTTGTGATGCTGAGGGAAGTGTTAGGTGCGGCGGCAATAGGATTTGGAGTTTCATTTGTCTGCATTTACGTATTCGCTAGAACTTTAGATTATAATCGCCAGATTTTCGCAAGCCTGCTAGCAGTTGCTACAGCATATCTGCTTTGCGAGAAGTTCGACTGCTCAGGTGCTATTGCATCTGTTGTTTGTGGCGTTATGTTTTCCACAA
>JAGBJE010000275.1 GCA_017934625.1 Pseudobutyrivibrio sp.
GATAATTTAACCCAAATGTCGCCATGCACAACGGCTTGACCAAAATCTTTAAAGTAGTTGCCTATTTTCTTCATCTTTGTCCTCTTCATATAAAAGGCTTCTCCCTAAAGGGAGAAGCTGTCACGCAGTGACTGATGAGGGTAAATGTATGTAAAGACGCTAAGCATCTTATATTTTTTACACACACCCTCATCCGTCAGCTACGCTGCCACCTTGTCTCGCCTCTGGCTCGGTCGTTGCTAAACAGGCTCCACTGGAGCCTAGCAACCCCAGAGGGGGAAGGCTTGTTATTATTCAACTGGCTGTGTAATACCAGCTACTGCATCATCAAGTACCTGCTGTGAAACCTTGCCATCAAGGATGTTCTTTCCAAGTGACTCTGCTGGTGTCCAGTAGTTGCCACCAACTCTCTGAAGCTGTGCGAACTCTGACTGTGCTGCAAGAGCGTCAAGTGCTGGAGAAGAAGCCTTTGCAAGTGCCTCTGTGTTTGAAGGACCCTCGCCTGTTGCCTCGTAAACTGCTTCCTGTGAAGCTGCGTTTGTAAGGTACTCAGCAAGAAGCATTGACCAACCTGTGTTCTCTGCATAAGCATTAACACCTACGAACTTGTATCCTGAGTATGAAGCCATCTGCTTGTCTTCACCATTTACCTTGAATGTAGGAAGCTTTGTAGCTGCATATCCATCACCATAAGCCTCTGAGAATGCGTTTACATTCCATGTACCTGATACGTAAGCTGCTACCTTACCATCGTTAAGGTTTGCAAGAAGGTCATCATTACCATAAGCCTTGAATGCCTTTGAAGATGTGATAGACTGAAGTGACTCAGCTGCTGCAAGACCTGTCTCGTTGTTCCAATCGCAGTTGTTTGACTGATCATCGTTCTCTGTAAGAGTACATCCTGCACCCTGGAAGAATCCGTATAGATACCAGCCGTTTGCAACCTCGCAACCAACTTCCTTACCAAGCTCCTCAGCCTTTGCTGTAAGTGCTTCCCAAGAAGCTACATCCTCATCTGAAAGCTGATTCTTATCGTAGTATAAGAAGTATCCGTTAGATGCTGTGAATGGATAGCCATACTGCTTACCATTGTACTGTCCTGCCTCAACTGTAGCTGCTGTATCTGTCTCGTTCATATCGTATGTGTACTGAGCAGCTACTTCGTTAAGAGCACCAGCCTTAACAAGAGCCTCAAGCTGATCATCTGGGAATACGAATACATCAGCTGCTGCCTCAACATCCTCTAAAACTCTATCCTTCATATCAGCTTCTGAAACAGCACCAAGTGTGATATTGAAATCAACATCTGGATACTGAGCTGCGAAATCATCGCAAAGCTTCTTCATAACTGTCTGATATTCCTCTGTCTCTGAGCACCAAAGGTCAATGTTAACTGTACCCTCTGTTGATGCAATAAGGTTTGCAATAGCATCATCTGTTGAGCTATCCTCTGCAGATGCATCTGTGTTTTCTGTTGCTGCACTATCTGTTGTCTCTTCTGCTGCTGAACCACATCCTACGAATGCTGTAGCAACCATTGTAGAAACAAGAAGTGCTGAAACAATCTTTTTCTTCATTTGAAACTCCTCCATTTTCTTCGTAAATCTTTAATTTATACTCCCAGGTTGCCCAAATATGTGCAACCGGTTGTTCTATATCAATAATCCTATATCTTGAACCGATTTTGGTCAATATAGCAATTTGTACAACTATTTTGTGATAATTTTGTTAATTTTACTAAAGTGTGCTATCCCTCATTTGGATATTAAAGTCAGTGAGAGTCTGACTTGTGATACTTTCCCCATCCAAGTTGCGCATTAAAATCTCAAGGCACTGGCCACCTAATTTCTTAGCATCAAAATAAAGACTTGTAATTGATGGCTTTGATGTTGAAAGCAAATTTGAATCGTAAAATGAACAGAGTTTAATATCCTCTGGCACAGAAATACCATCATTGTGCAGGCAATTAAGCACAGAATTGCAAAGCATATCATCCATGCAAACAATACACTCAGCCCCTTCTGCAATAGATTCCTTTAGGACAGAATCCATTCTTGCACTCTTATGCATATTTAAGAAAATAAGGGATTCATCAGCCTTTAATCCCTTGTTTAAAAAGCCCTTTCTAAAGCCCGCCAAACGGCTATGTGTAACATTAATATTTTCACCACCGCCGATAAGAGCCATCCTGGTAATACCTGCATCTATAAGGGTTTCTATCATTCTAGATGCAGCACCCTCATTGTCATGATCCACATAAGGAACCCCTTCTTCCATAGGATTTCCCACCACGATATAAGGTATATCCGACTCCTTTAAGAAGTTGATTACCTTTGAATCACGCTCGCAACGGCTCACTATTACCGCATCTATCTTTTTGTTAGATACCGCATGTCTAAGGGCTGCAATTCCGTCATTATCTGCAAGTATGATAAGCACATCATACTCAAAATCCATAGCTCTATCACAAACACCTGTCATAAGTGTCTGGAAATATGGCATCTCTCCAAGTGCAGAATCCGCAGGCACAACAAGTCCCACATTATAGGTGCGATTGGCCGCAAGAGACCTGGCTACAGCACTTGGTCTGTAGTTTATCTCCTTTATATAATCATTTACTTTTTTTCTAGTTTCCTCGGAAATTCGGCCCTTTCCCGAAATAGCACGGCTTACTGTTGTCTTGCTTAGGCCAAGCTCCTTGGCAATAGAATCTAATGTATGGCTCATATTAATCCTCTTTTCTTTCTAGTGTTTAAAATTAGCACACTAAATTTACAATTGCAATCGGTTGCGCATTTTTTGTAAAAAACAAACAAAAAAAGCCTCCAC
>JAGBJE010000276.1 GCA_017934625.1 Pseudobutyrivibrio sp.
AAATCATCTTTGTAATCAGACAATGCTAAAGCGGCATATCCATTTCCTGCCATTTGGTTTACGCTATCATAAAATTCATCTTTTCTGCTTGAATACAATCCCAAGCTTTGAAAGAATGCACAAACCAGTAATGATATCACACTGATAAATGCAAATATAGAACATCCAATTCCAAGTAAAATCTTACTGAAATTATTATAAAATATTTTCATATCATCCTCCTGATGAATCAATCATCAATCTTGTACCCGTGCCCCCAGACTGCCTTTAGGTATCTTGGATTTGCACTGTCATATTCTAATTTTTCTCTGAGATGTCTGATGTGAACAGCCACTGTGCTTTCTGCACCAATCACTGTATCATTCCAGACCTTCTCGTAAATATCACGTGGTGAGAGAACTTCACCCTTATGTGTCATAAGAAGCTTTAAAATATCAAACTCAAGTGGTGTAAGATTAACAAACTCTCCGTCAAGAGTTACTTCCTTGGATTTATCATTAAGCTCGATGCCACCGATAGCAAGCACACTGCCATCTTCTTCCACCTTACCTGTAGATGCTCCAAGAAGTGTGTAGCGCCTAATCTGAGATTTAACCCTTGCCATTAGCTCCACTGGATTAAAAGGCTTTGTTACATAATCATCAGCACCTATAGTAAGCCCCATCACCTTATCTGCATCCTCACTTTTTGCAGTAAGCATGATGATTGGCACATTGGAAAAAGTCCTGATTTCCGCCATGGCAGCGATACCATCCATTACCGGCATCATTACATCCATTAGAATAAGCTTGATATCTGCCTGTTCCTTCATGGCCTCTACAGCTTCTTTTCCATTACTTGCGCTAACAACCTGAAAGCCTTCACTTTCCAAATAGATTTTTAGAGCTGATACAATATCTGGCTCATCATCACATATAAGAATTCGGTTCATAGTTTCTCCCTGTATACTAAAATAGACTTCTTACTAACAGAACAATGAAATTGTCAGTAAGAATCTGGCTTCGCCAGATACGCCTTTGCATAAATGCAAAGCCTAGTCAAGTACGGTTTCCGTTTTTCTGATGAAAAACAAAAACCTATGATTAATCACAAACTTATTCTATTGTATATTATTTTAAGTTCCAATAGGGTAAATTATTAAGATTTGTTTAAGAAAAAAGGGACTGCAAATTGCAATCCCTATCACATCATTATTTAGAATAAAGAACCGTTAAGAATTCTTCCAAGCTCTGAGTTTTGGTCAAGGATAATCACATTGTCATCACCAACTAATGAATCCAAAGAATCAAGGCTTCTAACGAAGTTGTAAAAGCTTGCCTTGGCTGGGTCATTGTAGGCTTCAGAAAGAATACGCATGTATTCAGATTCGCCCTCACCCTCTAGCACATCTGCCTGCTTCTTAGCTTCAGCAACAGTAACAGTCACCTGCTTATCAGTCTCGTTCTTAATCTTCTGAGCATCTGCATCACCCTGGGCTTTGTAGCCTGCAGCGATATTATTTCTCTCAGAAATCATACGCTCATAAACAGCATTCTTATTATCTTCAGGAAGGTCAAGAGCCTTTATCTCTGCCTTTCCGATTGTAATGCCATATTGAGAAATATCAGAATTGGATTCCTCAGTAATCTTCTTAGTAAGAGCACTTCCTCTAGATGCAATAATCTCATCCTGAGTCATTGAAGATATAGTCTTTTTGGTTGCATTATATACAGCCGCTTCGATTCGCTCGTCTGCTCTGCCCTGAACAGCATTAAGTGTCTGGTAATATTTGACCGGATCTGAAACATACCATGTAACATAGTTATCTGCAATCATAGATTTCTTATCAGAAGTGATAACATCCGATGTAGGAATATCATACAGGATATTTGCTGTATAAATTGATTTGGTAGCCTGTATGAAAGGTACCTTAAAATGAAGTCCTGGCTTATCCTCCACATACTGAACCTTTCCAAATTGAGAAATAAGAATGGCCTCATCCTCTCTAACGCTATAGGTTGATGAGCCAAGTATAATAAGTGCTGCAATCACAAGCACTACAGGTATAATCTTTTTCATGAATTATTCTCCTTCCACCTCATCTGAAATAGCTGCATTCTTAGCAGATGTTCCATCGTTAAGAATAATCTTTGACTGACCATCTGTAATAATTACTCGAGTGTTAGGTAGGATTTCTTCTACCTTTTCAAAGAACATTCTCTTCTTAGTGATTTCTGGATACATTGAATACTGCTCATACATCTTGTTAAACTTTGAAGCCTCACCTGTAGCCTCTGCAATTCTTGCTTCCTTAGCTGCAGTTGCATTTTGAACAATCTTATCAGCCTTTGCTTCTGCTTTTGGAATCTGCTCATTCTTATACTGAAGTGCATTGTTTTTAGCAGTATCAGCCCCCTGCTTAGCAGTTTCTACCGCCTTAAAAGCCGCAATAATATCCTCAGTAGGAGGCTCAGAATCCTGAATTGTAATGTTTTGAACAGAAAGACCTATATTAGTATCCTCCAAAGACTTTATCATAGCTTCCTTAACTTCCTGTTCGATAAGCCCCTTTGCAGTAGTCATAGCCTCATCAACAGTGTAATTAGATACTACAGTTCTGATGTTAGCAAGAGCTATATTTTCCAAAATTTCTTCAGGAGTCTGAGAATTATATAGATAGGCCACTGGATCAGAAACCTTATACTCCATGTAAAAATCGATATTAAGTAAATTGAAATCCGATGTTATCATGATTCCATCTTCTTCAGATGCAATGTTCTGACCATCCTTTACATAGTATCCGATTCCTGTTCCATGAGTAGTAATATCCACAGTCTGTAAGGATTGCCATGGTGCCTTAAAATGCATTCCTGCAGTATCTACTCTGACAACCTTTCCAAACTGAGTAACCACGCCATTCTTTTGCTCAGAAATAAAATAAATTGAGCGAAATGCTATAATAGCAACAGCAATGACAAGCACAATTATTTTCCAATAACCTGACATATCCTTAATGCCGTCACTCACATTATCTTTAAATTTGTTTTTCATACATACATCCTTTCCCTTAAAATAATAAAACTATTATAGCAAAACAGAATGCATAGTTCTACTAAATAAAACACAAAGCTGCCTATGTGTTACAAAACACTTAGGCAGCTTATAATTGATTTAATTGGCACTTCGATTATTTGTTACTATAATGCTAAATCCACATGGGCCACAGTCCCAGCAGCACCTGTGCTTTCCTTCAGATAGATTCCTGTCTTTCTAAGGACAGCATCAGTATTTCCCATACCATCCTTAAAGCTAAATTCCGTATCCAGATTTCCAAGATATATGGCTCCCACATCTGCTTCCTTAAGGCTTAGCAGCTTATCATTACCTTCAGCATCCTTAGTCCAAACCTTCAGCTTATCAAAGATTTCATCATTCTCATCTATCCAGCCATTTTTATCTTTGTCATATTCAGCTAAATCCTTGAAGCCATCGCCGGATTTCGTTCCAAACAATTCAGAGCCGTCATTTATCTTGCCATCCTCATTTTTATCTAACGCCAAAAATCCACTTCCTTTTCCCGCAAAGCTTATTTCATCCTCATCCCCATCAGAATCTATATCAAATTTGAATTTCTGGTCTGATATAGAGGTGGCATTAGTGTCCATATTAATTACAAGAGGGTCTGTTAGAATCCTTGTGTAGGTTTCATCCTTTAAGGTATCAATCCTTTGAACAAGGCTTCGCCCTAGTGTAAGCTCTACATTAAAGGATAAGCTTCTTCCATCAGATGTCTGCACCTGACCTGTACTTTTAAAGCTGGTGTTCTCAAACTCTGTGTGAGTTCCTGATGTAGCTGTAATCCTTTGCCACACCTGCGTGCGGGACACTGATTCCATTGAAGAAAGATTTAGCGTCTTTTGCTGTGTTCCATTTAAGCTAAATTTCACCTCATCAGCTCCACATCCTCCAAAGATTTTCCTTTGCCAGTCATTAAAGGATTGTAGCTGCTCTCTTAACCTTTTGTCAGTAGGACTGGTCTTTCCATTTAACAAATCAAGAATCTTTTTCACAAGACTGATTTGCAAATCTTCCATGTCCCACTGGCTCATACCAGCATTCGCTTCTCTAACCTGCTTGTCATGCTCTGCCATCTGGCTTAACATATTCTGCAGATTCTTTTGCTGCCGTTCCTTGGCAGCCTCTTTTTCATTTTTTTGTAATTGTTCCAGTGATTCCTTGTAAGATTTTTCACCTTCATCAGACAGCTTCAGTATTGCACCAAGCGTATCCACATTCGCTCTCCGTTCAATTGTAAGCTGTTCAACCTGGGTGTTTGAATAAGAATTGTGACTAGATGCCATGTTTACATAGCTGTTTTCAATCTTCATAGCGGACTCCTTTCCACAAATAAAGAATATAAAAAAGTGCCAAACGCTTGAAGACCTCGCACTTCCCTATGCCTGGTCTTCTATAAGTGTATCGGCACTCCTTTAATAAGTCTTTATAGTAAAAGTCCACTATGATGTTATTTAGTATTTATGGAACTTGCCACTCTTTTGAGCCAGTCCAGTTCCCATTTGATTCTAACGCTTAAAGCTTCTATCTGCTGATTTGTAAGATTCTCCACTGTCTCTTCCTTGGAAGTAAGATCCTTCATAGTCTCTAATGATTTGTACATATCATCATATTGATTGACCTTATTGTTGTACTCGTTCATTAGCATGGAAGATATCTTATGACTACCTATAATCTCAACCGATTTCTCATGAACCTGAGTCATCTTTTTATATAGTTCTTCTAGTTTGGTTGTTTCCATATTAGTTTATCCTTTAGTGTCTGCGTTTCTATGATTGTCTAATTAAAATACTTAAGCAGCTCCTTGCAGCGTTCCATTGTCATTGTTGCATAGATATCATTGTAGTCAACAGCTGCCTGACTACCACCTAAATTCTTTGCTCTTTCAGCACTAGCATCTCTATCCTTAAGCCACTGCCTTTGCTCCTCAAGTGCTTTGTTAAATGTAGCTTCATCTGTATTGTACTTGATTAAACGCCAAATATAATTAAGGCACTCATCTGAAACTCTAATCTGATTTGATGTAGCCTCAACCATATCTGCAGTGGTAGCAGCCTCCGAAAGCAGGCCAGCATAATAATCATAGCTTTCCTTATATGTATTATAAGTACTCTCAGCATCTTCCTTAGGAGTCATTCTAGTAGAGCTTGTAATCCCCTGATTTTCATTAACATTTACAAGTGCCATATTTTCCAGTGTATCCTGCTGATCCTGGTAAGGAATAAACAGCCAATTCCTAACTTCCTCATCAATTTCTGAAACGGGCTTACCCGGCATATAAATTTCTACAACATCAGCATTTGAAAGTGCATACGGTGTTAGCGGAATATACCTTACACCATCTTCAATACTTTCCTTATCATCATTTAAGATTGTGATATCCTTCATATGCATTTTATATGTGAATTCATCCACCTTTTGAATGTTTTCAAAATGACCTTCATATTCGCAGTAATAAATTGTTCCATCAGGATAATCATCACCAGTATCACCCATATCAGAATCATGATAACTGCCGTGGAAGCTACCATCCTTTTCTATATCAAAATCATCTTCCCAGCCACCTGCACCACTGGTAAATGAATAGCTATATTTTGCTAAATCCTCAAATGTTAATGAGGCTTCATCAGTGTCTGCTTCTTTTGTAGCACCATCAGTATTACCTTTGTCTTCCGGTGCAGGCACATCACTATTATTATTTGTCTCAGCCGTCGTCTCAACTTCACCATTTCTGTTTACAAAATAATAAACACCGCAACCGGCCATTAACACTAATGCAACCGCAATCAAAACAATACTTATTCTTCTTTGAGTCCTTTTCTTATGTCTTTTACTCATTATCATTTCCCTTCCTCGATGCATATCGCACCGAAATTTTATTTTAATACATTAGTAATCCTTTTACCATACAAATCTCACTCCTCCCCTATATATCCATTCACTTCCCCTACCCTAGCTCTCACGCGGCCAGAGTTCATGGTGTAATAGATTTGGCCTGCCGCGACCGAAATGCGTTCAATGGCTTCAGCTGATGGATGGCCATAGCGATTCACCTTAGCGCAGCTGATTACCGCCACGTCAGGTGACAATATAGATAAAAACTCTGGGTCTGAGCTGAATTTGCTGCCATGGTGGCTGACCTTTAGCAAATCCACATGCCCCACCAATCCACTTGCTGCAATTGCCTGTTCCTGTTCGGCGCCAATATCTCCACCAAAAAAGCCACTGTAATCAACAACTCCATCGCAATTTTCATCATATTTCATAGCCAACGACAATGATAAGGCATTGATATCATCAGAGATCATCCCCTCAAATGGATAAACACAGCTAAAAGAAAGATGCTTAGTACCGCACACATCTCCTTGCTTCATATAAAGCACATTAGTATTATTAGCATCTGCCAGTGCGAGCAATTCCATCAGTGTTTCTCCCTCAGGTATCTCTGCAGAAAGCACAATATTATCAATCCTATATCCCATATCAAGAAGCTCCAACACTCCTGACACATGATCTAAATCCATATGGGATAAAAACCAATAATCAATATGCCCGGCGCCCTTATATTTCAAGAATGGCAAAAGAGTATATTTTCCAACGGCATCAGAGCTGGTACTGCCGCCGTCAATAAAAAAGCGTACTCCATCACCAGAGCTTATATAGATTCCATCCCCCTGGCCAACATCTATAATATCTACCTCAAAGCCTTGCTTTTCTGGTATAAGCCAAATACCAGCAGCCACAATTAGCAACGCAAGAGTAACCACAAGCTTTGACTTTCTTTCCTTTAGCAATCTACGGGGATTAGTCTGAGGCATAACATTCTTTATCTTAAATCTGTAATAATCCACTATACTAGCTAAATTAGCAATCAATACCAAAACAACATAGTAGATTACCAACAGAATAAAGCTGTGTTTTCCTACTATCGCCCTTGAAAATGGCAGCTTACTAAACAAGCTGGCAAGTAATTCGTAGAAATAAATAATGATATGTGCAGGTATTAAAATAACCTTTGCAGCTGGTAATGCTAATAATCCTACAAACCCGCCCAACAATCCAAAGCATAGAATCAGTGGCATTAGTGGCAACAGCAAAGTGTTCAAAAGTACAGAATAAACAGGTG
The DNA here is from genome assembly GCA_017934625.1 of Pseudobutyrivibrio sp. Taxonomy (GTDB): domain Bacteria; phylum Bacillota; class Clostridia; order Lachnospirales; family Lachnospiraceae; genus Pseudobutyrivibrio. Next base: position 7,181 of record JAGBJE010000276.1, read on the forward strand.
TCTCGTAGTAAAAGAAAGTGACAACAGGCAGCATAGCCACAGTGATTGTCAGTGAAAATACAAAGCTTGTCATTATCCACTCTATAAATCTAAAATGCAATGGTGGTTTATTATAATTAAAGCCATCATCGTATATACGAAGTCGCTTTCTGCCATCCCAAATTTTTCTATACATTTGACTTACCGGCATAACGATGTAGAGTATGGAAAGTATTGCTGAAAATGAAAATATAAAGCTTGAATTATTTATATATAAAGGATTCTCTATTAACAGCAAATCCGCCATAACAGCAAGTGCCGTTTTTGAATCGTAGGCTTCTCCTATAATATCAGCAATTAGATATATCAAAAACATACCTATTGCCCTTACAGAAGAGATGCTTCCACCTGTAAGCATTCCATATAAAATAGCAACACATCCTGCAAAAAATCCACTAATAACAAAGCCCAAGCCACCTTTTCTCAAAAGCCTGTATAATGCCATGCATACCACAGATACATGCAATCCGGAAACAGCCAGTATGTGAGCAATGCCAACCATCTGAAACAAGTCTCTTAGTCTAACGTCAAGTGTACTTTTATTACCAATACATACGCTACCTACAAAGCCTGCCTCTTCCCCACTTAGGCACTTATTGTATACATCTTGTATATTTTGGTTCAGTCTAAAAAGAATATCAAAGCCTGCAATTATTCCCGCATCAACAGACTTAAGCCTAACTTCATCAAGCTTAAAATAATAGCCCAAAGAATTATAATAAGCCTTCTCGTCAAATCCACCTTCATTTGTAGCACTTTTAAATAGACTTATATTTCCTTCAATATTTAATTTACTTTTGTTTGGAATTTTATCGGAATCTAATTTGAATAAAAAAGAAGTATGTGTTAATGTGCCATTTTCACAGATTAAGGTAGCATCATTAACATAATAAATTGTTGAATCGTTTTTAATTTCCTTACGAATTATATTACCTGTTGCCTTTACCCTTGCGCCATTAACCAAATTTGCTTCAACAGCACCTGCCTTAGTGTAGGCCCCAATCAAATCAAAGGGGCCATACACACTAAAGACAACAATAAAAATATATAGCAAGGAAATTACTCCTAGCTTTCGCCGCAAGTTATTTCCTCCAATTCTAAGTGAATCTATTCTGCCGGCACTTCCTCATCTTCTGTATAGCCTTCAGAATAATCTTCTTCTAAATATTCCTGTTCATCATCAAAATTAAGTTTTAATTCATTTATTATATCTTCATTTCTAGATATCGCTTTGGACATATCAATATCTACATTTGAAATATGTGGTGTTTCTCCATTCACAAGAATTTGTACCTGCTTAATATTGTCAAGCTCTGTAAGGGAATTGACAATAGAATATACTGTTACATTCTCAGTTACTCCTGTGACAACAGTTTCGATAGCACCATCAAAATTGACAATACATACACCGTTTTCTGAAACTGTAATAGAATTAAGCTTTGTTCCAGTAGGAATGGCTGAAAGTAGCCCATCTGTCTCCGGTCCCTTAAGAAGCTGATCTATAACAAGCTTCTCCAATGATACATTTCTACTGTAGTACACCTCTCTGGTTTCAGGCACAGTAGATACACCATCTGCACTGGCAAAATAAAGAGTTAAATCTGTATGTAAAAGTGAATCTGTTTCCTGACCAAAATCTTCGATAAATGTATCTGCAGACATAGCTCCAATAGCCTCTCCATTAGAATCGGTAAGTGGAGAATCATTTACAAAAATCGATACTGAATTAACACCCTTTATCTGAACCAATGTCTTAACAATAGCCGCTCTTACAAGAATTTCCGTATAGGTATCTAAGGACTCATAATCACCTACTAAATAAAGGTCCAGGCTTTTATTGTTTAGTTCCCAATTCTTTACTTCAACACCAGATGGAATTGTATTGATAACATCAATATCATCAATATCCTTGGCAAGCTCTGTTAAAGCTTCTGTAATAGCACCATCTGTATCCACACTCTCGAAGTTGTAATCAACAGCATTAATACCAGCCTTGTCTGTTCTCACATAATAGATTTTTCCATTGGACAATGTATTAGTTTTTCCACAGCCTGTTACGCCTAGCATCAAAACAAAAATCAGACAAACAGAAAGCACACGTTTAAATAATCTCATTAGTGCACCTCCTTTTTAATATAATTCAGCGGAACTCTAACATCGAAAGTAGAGCCCTCACCTAATTTAGAGCGAACCTTTATTTCACCATTATGCATAGCAATAGAGCTTTTAGTAATAGCAAGGCCCAGTCCTGTTCCACCTATTTCTCTAGAATGAGACTTATCCGCACGGTAGAATCTCTCAAAGATGTGATCAACAGAATCCTCTGGAATTCCAAGACCATTATCCTCTACCTTTATATAGAAAAATTGGTGATCTGAGTTAAGTGAAATATGTACCCAACCACCTTCGTTATTATATTTGATAGCATTTTCCACAAGATTGGTAATCACCAGTGTAAACTTAACCTCATCTATCTCAGCCACAACTGGTCTAAATGATTCGTATACTACCTCTATATCAGCCTTTTCAGCTATAGGCTTAAGTCGTTTAAGGATGTGATCAATAAGCTCGTTAATATTTACAGCTGTAATATTAAGCATAGCTCCACTTTTATCCATTCTAACAAGGCTAAGTAAATCATTTATAATCTTAGTCTCACGGTCAATCTCATCGCCGATATCTAGCATAAATTCCTTATACATCTCAATTGGCACATCCTCAGAACCATTAAGAGAATCTGCAAGCACTTTCATTGATGTAAGTGGTGTTTTTAACTCGTGTGAGACATTGGAAACAAATTCCTGCCTAGACTCATCGATAGAATGAAGCTTGCCAATAACTTCATTGAATTTATTCGCAATGCGCTCTACCTCTACAAAGGATTTTTCTTCTGGAAGAAGTGTGTCGTATTCTCTGATAATCGAATCAAGAGAATTAGACATTCTCTTAAGTGGTCTAGAAAAATACAGCTGAGCAAAAACAGCTAGCAAAATAGTTAATGACAGAATAATTACTGCTCCAATCAAAATATAGGAACCAAAAACATCCTCATTTTGAGTAAGGTAATCCATAGATTTATTAATAACAAGAGCACCTACTATCTCGCCGTCAGAATTAGTTAATGGAACTGACACTATAAGATAGTTAGTAGCCTTATCATAATAATATAAAGATTCCCCCTGCATAGAATAAATAATGTTTTCCCAAATAACAGTCTTTCCTATATCTGCTGAAAAGGAATCCCTAACAATCTTTAATGCAGAATTGATAATAAGAATACGTCCATTGTAGCTTTCTGCTACTGACTTAAGCTTAGTATCCAATATCTCATTATCTTCACCTGTAGCATATCCACTTGTAACTATCTGATTGTTATAAGAGATAGCCTCTGCCATAAGATTAGTAGCATCTGTGTGTATAGACACTGATTCATAAGCACGCAAAGAAATAGGCACACAAACCAAAAATGGTAAGATGCCTAAAATGATAATAACTAAAGCTATTTTAAAACCAATACTGCGAAAAAAAACTAAACTAAATCTATTTTTCATTTTAACTCACTTTACATATAATAATAGCCTACGCCCCACTTTGTACGTACGTACTTAGGCTCCTTTGGATTAGGCTCAATCTTCTCTCTAAGACGTCTAACATGAACATCCACAGTTCTTTCATCACCAGGATAGTCCTCTCCCCAGATTTTATGTAATAAGTCTTCTCTGGAGAATACCTTCTTAGGATTCGTTACAAGTAAAAGTAACATATCGAACTCCTTAGATGTAAGATTATATTCTTCCCCAAGTATAGTTAATCTGCGATTGCTTTTATCAAGAACTAAATCACCGTTTTCTACAATGTTCTCTTCTTTGTGTTCTGTCATTACTGGTTGGCCCAAAGCGGCTCTACGCATAATAGCTTTAATGCGAGCCTTAACCTCAAGTATATTAAATGGCTTAGTAATGTAGTCATCAGCACCATACTCAAGACCTAATATCTTATCCATGTCATCGCCCTTTGCTGTAAGCATAACGATTGGTACTGTAGAAAATTCTCTAATGCTTTGACACACCTCAAAACCATCAAGCTTTGGAAGCATTACGTCTAAAAGAATCATATCATAATGATTAGCTGTAGCAAGATCAAGTGCCTCCTGTCCATCATATGCACAGTCTACCTCCATTCCGTCCTGCTCTAAAGAAAATCTGATTCCCTTGACTATAAGTTTTTCATCGTCTACTACTAATACTTTTTTTGCCATTACTTTCCTCTAAATCATTTTTAAATTTTAATAAGTGAATTTATTTGATTGAAAATGCCATCGCCTATTCCAGAAACCTTTTTGATATCTTCTATTGAAGAAAAACTACCATTTGCATCTCTGTAGGCAATAATTTGATTAGCCTTAGACTCACCAATACCCGGCAAAGTCTTAAGCTCTGTTACGGTGGCTGTGTTAATATTAACCAGTCCATCATCTGCCTCTTCAGCCTGGGCCTTAGCCTCTAGCCTAGTAGCCTCATCCACAGTGTAGATGTAAAGCTTTTGCCCATCCTCTAAAAGTGCCGCTTGATTAATATCACTGTCATCTGCAGAATCAAGTAAACCACCTGCAGCTTCTATTGCTGCATAGACTCTAGAGCCTTCGGGAAGCTGGTAAACATCAGGTTTATTAACCGCTCCAGCTACTTGAACATAGATTGTCTTAGGAATCAAATCCTCCACAACCTGCTGGTTGGCTTCCTGTTTATTGTCCGCCTCTTCTACTAGCTCTGTTGATTGAAAATATGATGCTTTGCTGCAACCACTAAACAAAAAAATGCTACAACAAGCAAATAAAATTAGTCTTTTCATTAATCTCCTTTCATTACATAGGAGATTACAATATCGTCTTGCTTATTGTAGCGAATTTTTCCATATATTACAAGAGTTTTACAAAAATGTGTCAAGTACTTTTTCTATTTTTTTCTTAAACTCGTCTACATCCTGCTCTGTAATAACAAGCGGTGGCAAAAGTCTAAGAACATCTGAGCCCGCCGAAAGCACAATAAGATGCTCGTCTAACAGAGCCTTTGTCACTACCTCTTTAACAGGAATTGTAAGAACCAAGCCCTGCATAAGACCAAGACCTCTTCTGCCTGTGACGAAATCATACTTAGCCACAATAGCATCAAGAACCTGCTCAAAGTACGCAGCCACCTTATTTACATGGTCAATAAGCTTGTAATCCTCAAACATATCAAACACCTGAGAAACTGCTGCTGTACAAAGGGGATTACCACCATAAGTGGTACCATGGTCTCCAGGTACCAAAGAGTTTTCTGCCACATCCTTTGTAACAGCAAATGCTCCTACTGGAACCCCATTTCCTAAAGCCTTTGCTGTTGTAAGAATATCTGGCTTAATGCCATACTGCTGATATGCATACATGCTTCCAGTACGTCCCATTCCGCACTGAACCTCGTCAAGAATCAGAAGGATTTCTTCTTCATCACATAGATTTCTAACCTTTGTAATGAATTCCTTATCAGCAGGATATAAACCACCTTCACCCTGTACTGTCTCCATGATGATTGCACAGGTCTTATCAGTGAGATTAGCCAGCACGCTTCCAAAATCATTAAAAGTGGCAAACTTCACACCAGACATAAGTGGATAGAAAGGCTCTCTATAATGGTCGGTGCCTGTAACAGAAAGGGAACCAACAGTACGTCCATGGAAGGAATTTTCCATGGCAATAATCTCATAATCCCCTGCTCCACTTTTATTATATGCATATTTCTTGGCTGTCTTAAGAGCTCCCTCTATGGCCTCAGCTCCAGAATTTGTAAAGAAAACCTTGTCCATACCAGAAGCCCTACAGAGCTTTTCTGCAGCCTCAATCATAGGCTGATGATAATAAAGATTTGATGTATGAGTAATTCTTTTTATCTGGGATATTAGAGCATTCTCATAATCTTCATTTCCATATCCAAATGCCATTACACCTATTCCAGAGGCGAAATCTAAATATTCTTCATCCACTTCATCATATAGATGCACCCCTTTACCATAATCAAATACTACAGGAAATCTATTGTACACATGAAAAAGATTTTCCTCGGCTTTTTCAATAATCTGTTTTTTATTCATTGTAATACCTCGTATCCTTGTCTCCTATAATGGCTGTTCCAATTCCTTTGTTTGTAAAGATTTCAAGAAGTAAACAATGTGCAATTCTGCCATCCAAAATATGCACTCTAGAAACCCCTTCCTCAATCGCTTCGATACAATTATTAAGCTTTGGAAGCATACCACCACCTATAAATCCGTCTCCAATAAGCTTCTTTGCCTCTTCTACAGATAGCTCAGAAATAAGTGTATCTGGATCATCCTTATCCTTGTAAACACCTTCGATATCAGTTAAAAATGCCAGCTTTTCTGCACTAACCGCCTTTGCGATAGCACATGCTGCATCATCAGCATTGATGTTGTAAGTCACAAAATTCTCATCCATTCCAATAGGACATACAATTGGCAAGAAATCCTTCTCCAACAAATCCATAAGAATCTTTGGATTAACATCTGTAATCTCACCCACAAAGCCAATATCCTTGCCATCAGAAAGCTTCTTTTCTACCTTTAAAAGACCACCGTCCTTACCAGAGATTCCAATTGCATTAACTCCTAAGGATTGAACATTCTGTACCAGCGATTTATTTACCTTGTTAAGAACCATCTCGGCAATTTCCATTGTAGGTTCGTCTGTCTTTCTAAGGCCGTTAACAAACTCAGGCGTCATGCCAGTCTTCTCTACCCACTTAGAGATTTCTTTGCCACCGCCGTGGACGATGATTGGCTTAAATCCTACCAGCTTTAACAGTGTCACATCCTGAATAACCTGCTTTTTAAGCTCCTCGTCAATCATGGCACTTCCGCCATATTTTACAACTATAATCTTGCGATTAAATCTTTGAATATATGGCAATGCCTCAATTAAAACCTCTGCCTTATCCATTGCCTTGTCCATTACCTTTTGCATACTTACATCCATAACATCCTCCATATTAGCTGCGGTAATCAGCGTTAATCTTTACATAATCATAGGTCAGGTCACAGCCCCATGCTGTAGCTTCGGCATTCCCTTCATGCATATCCACATACACGGTAACTGAATCAGCCTTCATAATCTTAAGTGCTTCATCCTCATCAAACACAATCGGTGTTCCCTTATCAAAAACCTTAAGTGTTCCATTCACACTTTTAAAATAAAGCTCTACATCATTTTGGTCAAAATCTGCTCCTGAATATCCCATAGCACATAGGAATCTTCCGAAGTTAGCATCACAACCAAATATTGCAGCCTTTGATAAATTGGAGCTTACAATCGCACGTGATAAAGTCTTTGCATCTTCTTTTGATTTAGCATTAACAACTGTTGCTTCAAACAGCTTGCTGGCTCCTTCACCATCTGCTGCCATCTTTTTAGCAAGGGCCTCACATACATAGGCTAATGCTGCTTTAAATGTATTATAATCTTCTCCCTTTTCAGTAATCTTTGGATTTTCTGCAAGTCCATTGGCCATGCATATAAGCGTGTCATTTGTAGAAGTATCCCCATCTACTGTAATCATATTGAAGGTATCAGCAACCACATCGCTAACTGCTTCCTGTAAAAGAGACTTTTCAATCGCTAAATCAGTTCCAAGGAAAGCAAGCATTGTGCACATATTAGGATGAATCATTCCTGACCCTTTACTCATTCCACCTAGCACAACCTTTTTTCCAGAGATTTCAAATTCCACTGCAATCTCTTTATTTACTGTATCTGTTGTCATTATAGCTTTAGATGCATCAGTTCCAGCTTCTATGCTTTCATCAAGCTTTGCTGCCATCATATTTACACCATTTACAAGCTTATCCACTGGAAGCTGCATACCAATAACACCTGTCGATGCAACAGCAACTCCCTTGAAAGGCACATTAAGCTTTGCCTCTACAGCCTTAGCTGTGGCCTCGCAAGCATCAAAGCCCTCCTTACCTGTACATGCATTGGCAATTCCTGAATTAATAACAACCGCCTGCAATGGCTCTTCTGATTTTACAATCTCCATATCCCACTGGACACAAGCTGCCTTTACCACATTAGATGTAAAAGTACCAGCACTTACGCATGGTTTCTTAGAATAGACAAGTGCCATATCTGTTCTACCCTGATATTTAATACCGGCTGCAGCACTGGCTGCCATAAATCCCTTTGCCGCAGTAATTCCTCCACTAATCTCCTTCATAGTTCGCTCCTATTTATTGAATGCAATAATATTTTCATCATTTAAAACAAAATCATATACATTTAAATCAGTACGTGGCTTCCACTGTTCTGATTTCCAAAAGCTATTTCCAAGCTCATTTTCTGTAAAAGCTACCAGCTGTATTTTAGTGATGCCCTCGTTCTTAAGCTTTACCATAGCCTCTAATGCCATGGCTCTCCCGATACCCTTTTTACGATAGTCCTCATGAACACATACATGATAAAAGCAGGCGTGTCGACCATCGTGGCCAACTAATATAGTGCCTACAATCTTACCATCGGCTACAGCCACCACTGAAAGCCCGGGATTTCTGTCAAGCATTCGACTAACGCCTTCCTTGGAATCATCTATGCTTCGCATTGCAAATCCATGAATGGTAGTCCAAAGCTTGTAAACCTCATCATAATCTTCCTTTTCCATAGTTCTAATGCTGTAGTCCATATTAACTCCTATATTAAGTGAAATCTGAAAGGTATCTGTAGTAATCATAGGTCCCTCCTTATATTACTATTCGTAAAGGCGCACATTTATAATTGCATATTAAGGAAACATTGGTGCAAAATCCAGTCCCGTTTTCTCATCTAAACCAAATAAAATGTTCATATTCTGAACAGCTTGTCCTGCCGCTCCCTTAACAAGATTATCAAGAGCCCCCATCATAACGATTCGGCCAGTACGCTCATCAATCTTGCAGCTAACATCAACAAAATTGCTTCCCTCAACCCACTTAGTTTCAGGGCACTCGCCATATTCTAAAACTCTAACAAAGAACTCATCATCATACATATCGTGATATGCCTTCATTACCTCTTCCTTTGTTGGAAGCTTGCCAGCTGTCTTATTAAGTGTGGCATATTCAGTAACAAGAATTCCTCTATTCATAGGAACCAAATGTGGTGTGAAATTAATCAAAATCTCTTTACCACAGGCATATCCTAATTGCTCTTCAATCTCTGGTGTATGTCTGTGACTGGTAACTCCATATGCTTTGATACTCTCATTTACCTCACAGTATAGATTAGGAAGCTTCGCCCCTCTTCCTGCACCGCTTGTACCAGATTTAGCATCAATAATAAGAGTTGATGGGTCGATAAGGCCAGCCTTAACTAAAGGATACGCTGTAAGGATTGAGCATGTGGTGTAGCAACCAGGATTGGCAATAAGTCTTGCGCCCTTTTCTTTGTCCCTATTTATTTCACATAGACCGTATACAGCCTCTTCAATAAACTGCGGACTCATGTGCTTGATGCCGTACCATTTTTCATATATAGAAACGTCCTTAATACGATAATCTGCCGACAAATCGATTACCTTACAGTTACTTAGAATCTCTTCTGTAAGAACCCCTGCTAAAAATCCCTGTGGAGTAGCTGTAAATATAACATCCACCTGCTTTGAAAGCTCTAATATATTATCATCCAGGCATTTGCTATCTACTAAAGTAAACATGTTCTTATATATAGAAGCAAATCGTTCATCCACATAAGATTTAGATCCGTACCATACAATTTCTGCCTCAGGATGCCCGTAAAGAATTCTAACGATTTCCGCGCCTGCATAACCAGTGGCTCCAATAATTCCTACCTTTATCATACCCATCATGTCCTCCTATTAAACGTCTGAGTAAATTGTAGTACAATACTTTTATGAAGTAAAGTGCTACAGTAAATTTTTATCGATTAATTATGCATAAATATACACTGTAATTCCTATATTTTCAACATCATTTTTCACAAAATTCATTTTTATGCGCTGTATATGCATATATTTACACTTGTATTTTTAACTTTAATGTAGTAAAGTATGAATCAACAAAGCCAATTGGCTTACAGGGAGATTTTTAATACACTATAGATTAAGGAGAATTTAAACATGGCACAAGAAAAAGTAATACTAGCTTATTCAGGCGGACTTGACACAACAGCCATCATTCCATGGCTAAAGGAAAACTATAATTATGAAGTAATCTGCTGCTGTATCGATTGTGGACAGGGCGATGAGTTAGATGGACTTGAAGAAAGAGCTAAGCTTTCAGGTGCATCAAAGCTTTATATTGAAGATATCGTTGATGATTTCTGCGATAACTACATCGTTCCATGCGTACAGGCAGGCGCTGTATACGAGAATAAATATTTACTTGGTACTGCAATGGCTCGTCCTGGCATCGCAGCTAAGCTTGTAGAGATTGCTAGAAAAGAAGGTGCTACTGCAATCTGCCACGGAGCTACTGGAAAGGGTAACGATCAGATTCGTTTCGAGCTTGGTATCAAGGCTCTTGCTCCAGACATCAAAATCATTGCTGCATGGCGTAGCGACAAGTGGAACCTCCAGTCTCGTCAGGAAGAAATCGACTACTGCAAGGCTCACGGCATCGATTTACCATTCTCTGCAGACCAGTCTTACAGCCGTGACAGAAACCTATGGCACATTAGCCACGAAGGCCTTGAGCTTGAAGATCCTGCTACAGAGCCAAATTATGATCACCTTCTTGTGCTTACCACTCCACCTGAGAAGGCACCTGAGACACCTGAGTATGTAACTCTTACATTTGAAAAGGGTGTTCCTACATCAGTGAATGGAAAGAAAATGAAGGTAAGCGATATTATCAAAGAGCTCAATGTTATCGGTGGACGCAACGGAATCGGCATCGTCGATATCGTAGAAAACCGTGTTGTTGGTATGAAATCACGTGGCGTATACGAGACACCAGGTGGAACTATCCTTATGGAAGCACATGAGCAGCTAGAAGAACTCATCCTCGACCGCGCGACATTAGAGGTTAAAAAAGAAATGGGTGCAAAACTTGCACAGGTTTGCTATGAAGGCAAATGGTTCACACCACTTTGCGATGCTATCCAGGCATTTGTAAAATCTACCCAGGAATACGTTACTGGCGAAGTTAAGATTAAGCTTTACAAGGGCAACATCATCAAGGCTGGCACAACATCACCATACTCACTCTACTCTGAGTCACTTGCATCATTCACAACTGGTGACCTTTACGACCACCATGATGCAGAAGGCTTCATCACACTTTGGGGCCTCCCACTAAAGGTACGTGCACTAAAGCTTCAGGAAAATAAGGAAAATAAGTAAAATAAAAACACTATGTAGCATAAAACCTACATAGTGTTTTTTTTAATCTCTAGACTCACAGACTATTAGGTAGCCCTCGGCCACGTGGATGGTGGCGAAGTCGTCTACGATTTCGTTGCTGACTGTGAGGGTGTTGAAGCCCTCTAAGGTGGCGCGATGAAGTGGATATTTGAAGCCCTTCATGGTGACGCCATCTGCGAAGCCTGCGTATGGAAATACAGATATGTATTTGCCGAATTGGTTGCCCTTTTCTAGTTCTAAGGTCCAACCTGGGGCAAGCATTAGGATGTAGTTGCGCTCGTCCACAAGGATAACATCACGGTCATGCTTTAGGCCAAGGCCAAGTAAGTTGATGTTTCCTAGGGTGTGGTCAATGCGGGCGCCAGTGCCTCCTAAGATATATATTTCATCAGTATTTTTAGTACGTTTAAAAGCCAGGCGTAAAGCAAATTCGGTGTCTGTATCATCCTTGATAGGATTAAGCTTTATCACCTCAGCTCCTGTGTCTTCTATTTTCTTGTATGCATCATCTGATATAGAATCAAAATCGCCTACAACAATATCCGGATTAACTCCAAGGTCTAAGCAGGATTCAAAACCGCTATCACAGGCAATAAATAAAGTCGTATCTATTGAATGGTCTGCTATAAATCCCTTAGCAAACTCAGGATTAATATCACCGCCTGCTATAATAAATACTATCATCGCATTTTCTCCAAAAGAGCTTCGGCATTAGCTTTTACATCACCATTAAAAACAGCTGAGCCTGCAACGATGATATTAGCGCCTGCATCTAATGCATCGTCGATAGTATCGATATTAATTCCACCGTCAACCTCAATATCTATCTTCGCTCCCACCTCATTACACAGCTTAACCAGCTCACGAACCTTATCAATTGTATAAGGGATAAGCTTCTGTCCGCCAAAGCCAGGATTAACTGTCATAATAAGAACCATGTCAACCTTATCAAGAACATGCTTAATAGTAGCTACTGGTGTAGCAGGATTAAGAGCAACACCTGCCATGGCTCCATTTGCCTTAATTAAATCAATAGTAGCATCCAAGTGCTTGCAAGCTTCAGCATGAACTGTAATAATATCAGCCCCTGCTTCAGCGAAATCCTTAATGTATCTCTCAGGATCTACAATCATCAGATGTACGTCAAATAATCTGTCCGTATACTTACGAATGCTCTTAAGTACTGGCATTCCATAGCTGATACTTGGCACAAAAACCCCGTCCATTACATCAAAATGAACATATTGTGCGCCAGCCTCATCGATAAGCTCAAGCTGTTCCTTTAATACCCCAAAATCAGCTGATAAAATTGATGGTGCTAAGCATTTTTCCATATTAATCACCTATACTTGTTATTCCTTTCGTTTACCATTTCCCCATAGATTTGCAGATAGTTTTCATATCTGCTTGCAGCTATTTCTCCATTTGAAACAGCATCCTTAACCCCACATTTTGGTTCCTTGTCATGGGCACATCCTGTAAACTTACAGTTAGATGCTGGCTCAATAAACTCTGGAAACAGCGTATACAAATCAACCGGCTCCATCTTAGGAACAAACAGGGACGAAAAACCAGGTGTATCCATAATGAATGTATCTTCCCCAAGATACAAAAGCTCGGAATGTCTAGTGGTATGCTTTCCTCTTCCAATCTTTTCGGAAACCTCTCCTGTCTCCATTGAATGTCCCTCTGTAAGCATATTCACAATAGAGCTTTTTCCAACACCTGAAGGTCCTGCCACAGTTGATGTCTTACCTTGTAGTACTTGTTTTATTTCATCAATGCCCTTCTCTTCCTTGGCAGAACAAAAGATAACCTTATATCCGGCTCTTTCATAAGTATCTCGCATCCTTTGCTCGAAGCCATCATCTGCAATATCTTCTTTATTAAAGCATATCACAATTGGTAGCTCCTGTTCTTCCATCATACACAAAAATCTGTCTAAAAGATTAAGATTTGGCTCGGGATTCTTAGTAGCAAAAATGAGCAATGCCTGGTCAACATTTGCCACCGCAGGTCTGATGAGCTCAGACTTACGTGGCAAAAGCTCTACTACATTGCCCGTTTTTTCATCTTCAGAGATGATGTCAATAATGACATCATCTCCTACTAAAGGTTTTACTTTTTCTTTTCTAAAGGCTCCTTTAGCCTTACATTCATAAATGCCTGAATCTACTACATATACATAATAGAAGCCTGCAATTCCTTTGATAATCTTTCCTGTCATAGATTAATTGGCTGTTCCTTGTACAACTTGATTTACTATAGGGTCACCTGGTACCCCCTCTGCAGGTGTAAGAGAAACTGTAAGCTCTGCCTTTGTAACATCAGATATATTAATCGCACCACTCTTTGGAATAGAGCCTGACTTGTTCAACTCAGCAATAGAATATGTACATTCACCCTCATAAGGATTTGCAATTGTATAATTGTAGGTTGTTGTCTTAGCCCCTTTACTTATTACAAGTGTAATAGTGGTATTAGCTGCTACCATTTCACCTGGTGCAATTGACTGGCTGATAACCTGGCCAGTAGGAACTGTGTCAGAGTAATCTGATGATGTGCTTGTTACAACAATATTCTTTGCATCAAGTACTGTTGTAGCCTCAGCCTGTGTAAGACCAACTACACTAGGAACTGCGACTGTAGCATCAGCATCGGAAGTAGTGTTTTCTGTTCCTGTAGCTGGTGTTGTAGTTTCAGTTGTATTATTAGTGCTTTCACTTGTAGTATTTGAACTAGTATCACTATTTGACTGTGAGCTTGAAGAATCACTTGAAGTTGAGCTATTCTTCTCTTCTTCGCCTGAAACTGTTAGTCTAAGTGTATCATTTAATGAGAATTCATCACCCTCTTTTGTTGACTGACTCAAAACAACACCATCTTCATAGTCGTCACTGTCTTCATATGAAACCAAAATGTTATCATCATCTAGGCCAATTCCCTTAAGCTCTGTTTCAGCCTCTTCTAATTGAGTACCAACAACATTAATCATAGTTACCTTTTTAGAGCCGAACTTGAATACACCAATATGTGTTCCAAGAATAGCAACTAAAATAACAACAATAGCAATACCTGCTACGATTCCTGAAATGGTGATAATTTTATCCATTCTGGAATCATCTTCCCCATCCTCGTCATCATAGTACTCGTCGTCATCGTAGTATTCATCATCATAATACTCGTCATCATAGTACTCTTCTTCATCATCATCGTATTCGTCATCGAAGATAAGAGCCTGGGCAGCCTTTTTAGTAATGGATTCCTCTTGCTCAGGAGTAATACGACTCATCACCTGTGTCTTGCCAAGATCTGAGGCTTCCATAATCTGAACAAAATCCTCATTAGGACTAACAAGTGCCTTCTTTAAATCCATAAGCATGTCAGAGATAGTTGGATATCTTCTATCTGGTGACTTCATTGTAGCCTTAAGGATAATCTTCTCTAATGAAATAGGTAGGTCTGGTGCATATGCACTAGGTGCAACCATCTCCTCCTGCAAATGCTGAATAGCGATTGCAACAGTGTTATCTCCATCAAATGGAACACGACCTGTAACCATTTCGTACATTACAATACCAAGAGAATAAATATCACTCTTGCCATCTACAAAACCATTTCTAGCCTGCTCAGGTGATGAATAATGAACAGAACCCATCACGTCAGCATGGATTGTGTTAGAGCTTGCTGCTCTAGCGATACCAAAATCAGTAACCTTAACCTTACCCTCTGTAGAAATAATAATATTCTGTGGCTTAATATCTCTATGAATGATTCCCTTCTGGTGAGCGGCCTCGATACCACGTCCCACCTGAATGGCAATTGAGATTGCTTCCTTGAAGTTAAGCTGTCCCTTCTTTTCGATATATGTCTTAAGTGTAATACCCTCAACATATTCCATAACGATGAAGTACATGCCATTCTCAGAACCTACATCATAAATATTAACAATGTTAGGATGCTCCAGGCCAGCTGCTGACTGAGCCTCTGTTCTAAACTTTGCAACAAAGGTTGCATCCTCTGAGAATTCCTGCTTTAAAATCTTAATAGCAACTTCTCTACCTAATATATGGTCCTTAGCGCGATATACATCTGACATTCCGCCTGCGCCAACTTTATCAATAACTTCATATCTGTCTGCTATAAATACGCCTTGTGTAATCATTTATTCTCCTTTTACTACTCAATAATTATAACTGAAACATTATCCTTACCACCATGTGTGTTGGCAAGCTCCACCAATCTATCAGCTCGATTTGCAATAGTATTGTCTGATGTAATAACTGAAAAAATTTCGTCATCATCAACCATATTTGTCAAGCCATCTGAACATATAAGAATGTGCTCCCCGCCGTTAATGGCTACATCAAAATAATCTGCAGTAATGGTCTTTTCAGCTCCAACAGCTCTTGTAATCATATTCTTACGTTTATCATACTTTGCATTTACCTCATCCAGCTCACCGGTACGCACCAGCTCTGCAACCACAGAGTGATCCTTTGTAACCTGCTTAAGTCTATCACTGTTTGCAACGTACAACCTGCTATCACCTACATTAGCTACATAAAGATGTCCATCAAAAACAGTAGCTAAAACCAATGTGGTTCCCATTCCAGCCTTGGTTGGGTCAGTCTGAGCTTCAGAATAAATTTTGTTGTTTGCAATCTGTATTGCCCTTTCAAAAATCCTAACAGTTTCAAGCTCAGTAGAATTCTTGATTTCGTCTACAATAATCTCTACGCATTTAGCGGAAGCATAATCTCCAGCCAGCTCACCGCCCATGCCATCAGCGACTATATAGAGATTTGGCAATTTACCAACTCTTTCATCGGATGAAAAAACGCAATCTTGATTAACACGCCTTTTTACTCCGACATCTGTCTTTTCATAGCTTATCATTAAATAGTCCCTTTCGAAGCGTCCATGTCTGCATGTCGCTTTCTCAGTTGTCCACAGGCCCCGTCAATATCGCGACCCATTTCCCTTCTAATAGTAGCATTATTCACATATTTTTCAATCTTTTTTTGGAAGGCATAAGCCCTATCCATCGAAGGAGACACGAAGTCTCTCTCCTTGATTGGATTAACTGGAATCAGGTTAACATGGCAGTTCAGATGCCCTATTAGCTTTCCTAATTCCTCTGCATCCACATCCCTGTCATTAACACCACCTACAAGCGAATACTCAAAGGTAATTCTTCTGCCTGTTTTATTGAAATAATACTCACAGGCATCTATCAACTCATGTATTTCGTATTTGTTGGCAACTGGCATCAGCTCTTTTCTCTTCTCCTGATTAGGAGCATGCAAGGATATGGCAAGAGTGATTGTCAAATCCTCATCTGCCAACTGCTTAATCTTAGGTACGATTCCACATGTACTAACCGTAATGTTACGCTGAGAAATGTTAAGTCCATTCTCATCAGATAATAATCTAACAAATTTTACGATATTATCATAGTTATCCATTGGCTCACCTGTACCCATCACTACCACATTGGATACGCGCTCGCCAGTATCTCTTTGTATGGCGTAAATCTGGCCCAGCATCTCTGCTGGAGTAAGATTTCTAACCCATCCATCAAGTGTTGATGCGCAGAATCGGCATCCCATTTTGCAGCCAACCTGTGAGCTGATGCATACAGAATTGCCATGCTTATAGCTCATCCAAACGCTTTCTACCATCTCACCATCGAAAAGCTCAAATAGGTATTTTCTGGTGCCATCTATCTTAGAAACCTGCAAATCGATTTGCTTAAGTGGTCTGTAATTGCAATTAGCATCTAGCTTATCCTTTAGAGACTTTGGGATATTTTTCATCTCATCATAGTTAAGGGCTAAATGCTTATGCATCCACTCGTACAGCTGCTTTGCTCTAAATTTAGGCTCTGACAAATCCTTTGTTATATAATCTGTCAGCTCTATTAAATTAAGTGATCTAATGTCTACTAATTCTTTTTCATTACACATATAAAAAATCCATCATGATTCTTATCAGGTAATAGCTGTTCGCAATTTTTAATTGTAAACTCCTTATGTGAAGATAAGAAGTTTTCTACCTGATTTTCATTTTCATCTTTGTTAATCGTGCAAGTACTATAGCAAAGTGTTCCACCTGCCTTCACATATCTTGCAGCATTTTCAAGTATCCTGGCCTGAAGATTTACAAGTTCTGCCAAAGATTCTTCAGTCTGATTATATTTAATATCAGGCTTTTTTCTGATTATACCAAGTCCTGAACATGGCAAATCAGCAATTACTACATCGTACTTGTTTTCGGATGATTCGTCAAATACTGTGGCATCATATTGTTCGGCTTTAACATTTGTCGCCCCGGTTCTTTGAATATTTTCATTGATAAGAGCTACCTTGGCCTCAGTAAGATCACGGGCCAGCACTGTTCCCTTAGCCGCAAGCTCCGAAGCATGAAGAGCCTTGCCACCAGGAGCAGCACACAGGTCTAATACTGCATCACTTTCCTTAATTCCTGCTTTATATGGTACAAGCTGTGAAGAATAATCCTGAATGTAAAATAATCCTTCATTAAATTCTGGAATTGATGAAATCACATTAAAGCCTGCCATATAAAGTGCACTAGGAATATTATCGCATATACGAACTGATATATCTTGTGCTTTAAGCTTATTCATAAGCTCATCTCTAGTAATCTTGCCTAGATTAACCCTAATGCAAAGCTCCTCTGGTTCGAAAAATCCCTTCAGGATTTCTTTAGTCTGCTCTTCGCCATAATCAGCATTCCACTTATCTACAATCCACTGAGGCATAGAATACTTAACACATAAATCTGTAATATTAAGATTGCCCTTGTCCCTTGCAATGCTTCGTAAAACTCCATTAACAAACCCAGATAATCCAGCAAAGCCACGCTTCTTTGCAAGCTTAACATATTCATTACAGGTTGCAGAATCTGGCACTGCATCCATGTAATATATTTCAAAAGCACCCATTCGCATGATTGTACGAATAAGTGGTTTCATCTTTTTCACCTTAGTTTTGGAGTAGCTGTTAATAATGTAATCAAGCTCAATCATTCGTTCCAATGTACCATTAACAAGACGAGTAATAAAAGCTCTTTCACTTTTTTCTAAATATCCATATTTATCTAAAACTGCCTTAAGATAAATATGGGAAAACTGGCCATGCTCCAAAATCTCAATCAAGGTATCAGCTGATATTTCTCTGATATTAATCCCTGCCATTTACTACCTCACAATTATTTCTATCTATTAGCTGACAAAACAGTGCCTGCTTCAAGCTGATATCCTCTAAGGAAATCCCCTGTAGCCATACGCTTTTTGCCCTCTAGCTGAAGCTCATTAATCTCAAGTGCTTTATCACCACATGCTATCGTAAATACGTTTTTATTAACATCGATGACTGTGCCCGCTTCACCAGTTTTATCTACCACAGTAGCCTTCCAAAGCTTTAGCTGTTTACCATTTACAAATGTAAATGCAGATGGCCATGGATTAAGTCCTCTGATTAGTCTTTCAATCTCTTCTGCCGATTTATTCCAATCGATATTACCCATGTCCTTACTAATCATGCCTACATGAGTGGCTTCTGATTCATCCTGAGGAACTGGGGTAATCTCACCTCTTTCAAGTGCTTCGATAGTCTTGACTGCAAGCTGACCTCCATCAAGTGCCAGCTTATCAAAAAGGCTTCCACCAGTCTCATCAGCTTCAAGCTCAATCTCAGATTTAAGAAGCATATCTCCGTCATCAAGGCCTGGTCCCATAAGCATTGTAGTATTTCCTGAAACCTTTTCTCCGTTGATAACAGCCCACTGAATTGGGGCAGCTCCACGATACTTAGGAAGAAGTGAGCCGTGAACATTAACACAGCCAAGGCGTGGCATATCAAGAATCACCTTTGGCAAGATTTGTCCAAAGGCAGCCACTACAAACACATCTGCCTCGTACTGTCTTAAGAATTCCACCGATTCCTCAGCCCTAATCTTAACTGGCTGATAAACTGGAATATCATGGGCTATGGCAAATTCCTTCACCGGTGTAGGCTGAAGCTTTCCGCTACGTCCCTTTGGCTTATCTGGCTGGCTCACCACAAGGATTACTTCGTGGCCCGCCTCATATATAGCCTTAAGTGTCTCCACCGCAAAATCCGGTGTACCCATAAATACTACTTTCATCTATATCAATCCTTTCTCAATAACGCAAAATAAAACGCCTAAAAAGGCTACACTTTAGTGTACCATTTTAAGGCGTTTCGTACAACTTTTACTGTCTATGGAAATATATATTGTTATGCATAATATTTTGCCTGGGCTGTCCACAATTCATGATATTTTCCAGCTTCTTTTACTAACATTCCATGGGAGCCGGTTTGTACAATCTTCCCATGGTCAAATACCATAATCTCATCGCAAAACTTGCAGGATGAAAGTCTATGACTAATATAGATAGCTGTCTTATTCTTAACCATATCTTTAAATCGCTCGTATATTTCTGCCTCAGCCACAGGGTCTAAAGCTGCTGTAGGTTCATCTAGAATCACAAAACCAGAGTTCTGATAAAGAGCCCTTGCAATTGCAACCTTCTGGGCTTCGCCACCTGAAAGATTCACACCCTCTTCAGATAAATCCTTGTATAAAATAGTATCAAGCCCATTTTTCATAGAAGCGATTCGTCCATCAAAACCAGCCTGTTCCAAAGTTAAACGCACCCTATCTTCATCGTATTCCTTTAAGCAGCTTACATTCATCCCAAGGGAAAGAGCCAGCAGCTTAAAATCCTGAAATACAACAGAAAAGATATCCATATATTCTTTATATTTATACTTTTTAATGTTAATTCCATTTAAAAGTATTTCCCCTTCCGTTGGGTCATAAAGTCTGCATAAAAGCTTTATAAATGTAGTCTTGCCTGAGCCGTTTTCTCCAACTATAGCAATCTTAGAACCAATCTTAAACTTCACTGAAAGATTTCTAAGTGCCCATTCTTTAGCTCCAGGATACTTAAAAGAAACATTTCTAAATTCAATTTCGTAATTTGCATCCACTCGCTTTTCTGTTGTTAAGGAACCCCTATACATCTCGTCAGGACTATCTATGAATGTAAAAAGCTCATTTAGAAAATAAGCATTTCTTTTTAAACTCCCGGCTACACCGTAAAGTTCACCAAGATTTGTAGATAGCATCGAAAGAGCCGCCACGTACCTAGAAACTTCGCCAATACCATAGGCACCAGCTAAAGATTTTAAACAAACAACCATGTATACAACGCCAGTAAAGGCAACCGAAATCATATCACCAATTGTATTCCATCGTCCTAAGCCATTCTTAGTTAATTTATCTAGCACTCCATTAACAGCGAAAGGCATCTGTGCACCAGTACATTTTTTTAATATGTACTCTTGCATATTATAAATACGAACATCGCAATTCATCTTTTTATCATCCATAGGTCTGCATAACAGATAATTAAAAATACGATTTCCTAATCTAATATCCTCTCCGCCTGCTCTTAGATTCAAATCAGTAGCATGTACCTTGCACTTAGAAGATGCAAAAGATATTAATACCAAAAACATTATAATAAAAAGATTTACAATGAAACTATTAAGGAAGCGATACTCGCTATTTTCATTTACCTTTGCAGCAAAAAAGGAATATGTCAAAAGGATTACTGAACCGATTCCGATTAAGGATTTAAGAAGTCTCTCACATATTTCGTATGCCTCAATTAATCCATACCCATTCCAATTGCTATTTTGCATAATCTGAGAAATTGCATCACTTGTCTGTTCAGAATCAAACCTGGCATACTCCATTTCAAGAGTCTTTGACGCAATAACTCTAAGATCTATTACTTGATTATCCAGTATTTCATTTTTTACGTTTTCCCATCTAATAAAAGCTGCTGACAATAATCCTAGCATCAAATCTATAAGAAGCATCTTAAGAATTATCCCGTAAATTAATTCAAGATTTCTTCCACCGGTGAGCTCTGATATTAAAAGAGACATGAAATAAATATTTACAAACGGAATTACTGCTGTAACTAACACTCTCACAGTAAGAATCCACACTGCCCTGCCAGTTTCCTTATTAATAATACCAAGTGCTCTAAGCCACAGCGTCAAGCTATCTTTAAACGATATTTTCTTATCCATAAATAGCCTCCTTCTGATAGTATTTCTTCTGCACATTAAAAAGCTTTGCATATTCTCCACTTGCTAAGATTAAAGAATCATGTGTGCCCTCTTCAATAATCCTGCCTTTATCCAAAAGCAGTATTCTATCGCAGAATCTGGTGGAAGCTAATCTATGGGAAATAAAGACAGATGTTTTACCATTAGTCATAGAATTATATTTATGATAAATATCATTCTCCGCAATTGGATCTAATGCTGCTGTAGGCTCATCCAAAAGAAGTATTGGCGCATCCTTGTATAGAGCTCTTGCTAGTATAAGTCTCTGCTCCTCACCACCAGAAAGTAACACCCCATTTTCATATATTTTCTTTCCAATAATAGTATTCAATCCATCTGGTAAATTTTTCACCTTCACTTCAAGGCCCGCTTTACTTATAACCTCCCAAACCCTTTCTGGATTTGTAGCATCATCTTCAAGAGTAATATTGTCATTTATAGTTGCATCAAGAATTGAAAATTCCTGAAATACAGCACTAAATAATCTATAGTACTCTCTGCGATTAAATTCTTTAATATTTATGCCATTTAATAAAACTTCACCTTCAGTAGGATTGTAAAAGCCTGATATTAGTCGGATAAGTGTAGTCTTGCCGGCACCATTAAGTCCAACAACAGCCACCTTTTCACCTGGAGCAATCCTTAGATTAATGTTATGAAGAGTATCTGTATCATTATTAGGATACCTGAAACTTACATTTTTCAGTTCTATTTCATATTTTCCATCAGCTGCATTAGGAAGCTTTTTTCCACCTTCAAATCTAAATTGCTCTTTATAGTCAAAATATTCTCTTACAACATTTATTTCCATGCTATATCTATTCATGGTGTTACAAGTATCCATGATGCCAAGCATCTGCTCAGTCAGATTTCCAATAGTAGCAATATAAAGCACAAATAATGACGCAGGAAGATTTCCCCAAACAACTAGTTTTGCCACATATATGTATGCCACTCCATTTCTTAAAAATGACAGAATCAAATCTAATACATTCATCCAGATATATTTGCGCTCCCTTTTACTAATAAAAGCTTCGTATGCTCTAATAGCATCATCAAACATATCCATAAGCCACGACTTCATTCCAAAGATTCGAATATCCTTTCCAAGCCCCACATCCTTGGATTGTCTCCAGAAATACATTACCCTCTTAAAAAGTGTGGTCTCCTCATCTCTATGGTTATACTGCCACTGAACAATTTGACGATTTATTGTATGCTCTAAAACTGAGGTACCTATTATCAATAGTAAAATCCACCATTTAAGCTTCGTAAGAATTACAAAGTATATCAACAATGAAAAGGAATACCTAACTAAATCTTCAATTTTATTCCATATATCTTCTGTGGCTTTAGAATTATTATTACATGCTGATGATGCTTTCTCCTGTAATTTTAAAAACTTTTCATCTTCTACATTAGGAAATGATGTTATACTGAATTTTTCTGCAATACACTCGATTATTCCTGTCCTGCATGAAATCATAGGAATCGACATATAAAAATGTAGATAGGTTTTCACACCAGTTAAAACTATTAATAATCCAATAACAAGACTTATAGTTTGCATAAAGATGGCTATGCTTTTTCCTGATTCCAACAAGTCTAATATCATAGGTGTAGTTAGCATCCCAACAACATTTATGATGCAAGCCAAGATTCCACTTAGAATAGAAATCCATAGCAAATAAGGCACTCTACTGATTTTGCTACGTCTCACCATCCACATAAAATTTTGGAAAGTGTTATATTTTCCTTTTTCTTTTATCCTTTTCATTGTTCTTCCCTCCTGGAGGATAGACTATCATAAAATAATCCCCAGAATATAATCTGGGGATGAATCGTTAAATCCAGGTGACGAATTGTCACATTTGTGGAATCAAAATCTCCGTTGTAAATGCTCCATCTTCGGAATTTCTACTTAAATATCCATCATATCTTTCCACAATATTATCTATTCTTACAAGACCAAAACCGTGTCCTTCGCCCTTTGTGGTTTTAAACAAATTGTGAATCTTTTGCTTTTTTCCAGTAGCCGTAGTGTTGGTAAAATGAATATAAAGCTGAGTTTGCTTCATATCCATATATATTCGAATCATGCGTTCCTCCACCGGCAACTGCTCTGCAGCTTCAATGGCATTATCAAAAAGATTTCCTAGGATACAGCAAAGGTCTAACTCTGTCATCTTTAGCTTCACAGGAATAGATGCTTCTACTGATACATTTATATCCTTTGAACGAGCAAGTGAAATCTTTGAATTGAGAATAGCATCTGCCATGGCATTTCCAGTCTTTACCACAGTATCCACTGTATTCAAATCAACAGCAAGGTCTCCAAGATACTTCTTCAGCTCTTCAAGCTCACCATTTTCTAAGAGCACTTTCATAACCTGAATATGATTTCTGTAATCATGCCGCCAGCCACGAATCTGACGATACATATTGTCTACTTCTCTGTAATGGGTGTCGATTAGTTCTCTCTGATAATTCTCTATTCGCTTATCTATCCGCTTTGATAAAAAGCTCATAATCTATTCTTATTCCCCCTAGTTAAACTATTTCATATTGATAATTGCACGATTCACTTTTTCGTAGGCGCCTCTTGGCAATGGCACCATCTCTCCTGTGTTCAAAAACACATCTGTCTTTGTCACACGAAGAACCTTCTCAATATTAATAAGAGCACTTCGTCCAATTCGTAAAAATCTCTCATCTAATTCTTCCTCAATGGAAGCGAGAGTCCGTTTCACCCTATAGATTTTATCTGCATGAACCATAATATAATTTCTATCTACATCAATGTAAGAAATGCTATTTAACTGCACCCTAATGGTTTCTTCACTAGTAGAAAGAATAATTGATTTACTATTTGATTCAATCTTTGTAAGAGCTGTATCCAAAACACGAAAGAACTTTTCTTTATCAAGTGGCTTCATCAGGTAATTAAGTGCACCTACATCATACCCATCTAATATATAATCTGAATAGCCTGTAATGAATATGATTACCACATCAGAATCCACCTTACGGATACGCTTAGCCATCTCAACGCCATCCATATCCTTCATCTCGATATCAAGAAGAAGAACATCATAATTCTTCACATCTTCATACGAAAACAAAAATGCCTCAGCTGAATCAAATTCAAAAAAAGTGGTACCAATCCCTTTACACTCTCCCCATTCCTTAACCGTATCTCTAACATTTTCTATATCAAGCTTATTGTCATCAACAATAGCAAATCTCATAGCTAGTATGTACCTCTTTTCATTTATTGCAGGCAGAAATCTACTTAATGCTTTTTACTTGAAATTTCCTGTAATTCAAATCTATACTTTTGCTTTACCTCAGGATACTTTTCATGGTCTACTTCAGATAAAAACATTTCTTTTGGTCTCACCCAAAGCGAACCATCATCATATAATTTACGATACACTACCATCTCTTCTTGAGTTTCAGAATCTCTTGCGATATCCTCCACCAGGTAATAATCCCCCTTAAAGTGCTTATAAACTCTGTGTAAAACTAATTCTTGCATCTTTGCCTCCGTAAATTTAATTTCTGCTCGATTATCATATATCTTACAGAACCATAAACAATGTGCCTGCTCCAATCAGGATGCAACCAATAGCTGACTTTACAGTAAATTCCTCGTGAAGGAAAACAAATGCCATCACCAATGTAATAATTATGGATAGCTTATCGATTGGTACAACCTTGGAAGCATCTCCTATTTGTAGTGCTTTGTAATAGCAAAGCCATGATGCACCCGTTGCAAGTCCTGACAATATAAGGAAAATCCAACTCTTCTGGCTAATTGACCTGATGCCGTCCTGCTGATTAGTTATAAATACCATTCCCCATGCCATTATTACAACTACCATGGTGCGGATAGCCGTTGCAAGATTTGAGGCAACACCTTCAATTCCTATTTTTGCCAGTATTGATGTTAATGCAGCAAACACTGCCGAACCAAGAGCTAACCAAAACCACATAACTATACCTCCTCACCTAATTGATAAAACATTCTCGATTCTCGCATCAGCTTTTAATCTGGTTGCTGACCGTCATGGGCCTTCCACGTACATTCTGTGATTTCCATATCTGTAAAGGTTGCCAAAAACGATGAATCCTCAGGGCTACACGCATAGATGCCAAAACTAATCTCCTTTGGTGCATTGAACATGTGACATATCCTCATCTGCTTAAAGTTTATTCCATCTAGGGAATTTTCAACACAGAAATCATCCTCCCTGCGGCTCAAACGGAACCACATAGATTTTATTGATGCATCAACATCTGTAGATGCCCAGTCAGAGTAGCCGTTATTTGTTACGACACTTCCTAATCTTTGAATCTTATCGTTTTCATACTCAACTGCAGCCTTAAGCCAATTTTCACTATCCAAGTACATGATTATCCCACTTTGATCGTAACGTACCTTAGAATCAAAATCTGTCCGTACCACAAACGAAAAGAATTGTTCTGTTGTTTTCATTTGCAAGACTGGGGCGTTGTCATTTCTAAAATGATAATAGGTCCTCTGCCAAAGATCAGTATGTGGCTCAGTTATGATTTCAACCTTATCCTTTGTGACCTGGCAAGATTTTGGTTTTCTTATCCATTCCATTGAACTTGCGTCAATTTTCATTATAATTTCCTCCTGTATCCAGATTTGAAGTCATTGCACTCCTGGTCTTAAAGAACCCTACAAACTTGAAGTTGTCGAGCTCTTTCTCTCACATAAGAGCCCTACAAAATTCCGATTTGTCTATGCAACAAATACTTAGATTTTATTTTTTTCCTGTCTTAATGAAATTTATTAACTTTTCTACATCATCAAAATCATCATAGTCTCCATTTATACCTTCTCTATGATAAATGATTCCTGATTTTTCATTTCGTTCTAAGCAATCTAATAATTCTCTTTCACCATATCTTTTTATAAATAATGTAAATCCATAAGGTTTAATCTTTGCCAGCAATCCTTTTTTACAGTCTTCTTCACACTCGAAACAGTGCTCTATTCCTTTTTCTAATGAACATTTTCTGTTATCACACCAATCTTTATCAGGGCAATCGCCTGAATTGCATCCACTACAATGAACATTTTCGCTGCACAAGCAACATGCCAATCCACATCGTGCTATTCCTAACTCTCTTTTCATAATAATTCTTACTTTTCCTATCTTTGAAATAATAAACTATTACCTGTCTATGAATTATTCTTGTCCATCCCTTATAAATGGTGCTGAAATTGTAGCATCTAATAATCCCTTATATGCTCCTACTTTTCTGAATGTATTGCCCATCATTTCTGTGCTTCTGTATTCTCGTATTGCATCCATATCAAAATCAGCATAATACAATCCTTCTGTCATATCATCAGCGAGCACAATTGTATTATCAGTGCAGATACCATTTTTATCCCAGCATATAGGACTATATGCACACGAACAGCCTGCATTGTGTCCATTTGCATTTGCCATTGCTATTCCAACCATGTTTTCATATGCTCTGGTTGACAATGCTTGAATACGAGGTTTCATCGAACCACAATCATTAGGTACAAGAATTATCTCTGCTCCTTTTAACATAAGCATTCTCGCACTCTCAGGGTATTCCCTATCATAGCAAATCATTATGCCAATTTTTATTCCTTCAAAATCACAGACCTTAAACTCGGTTCCTGCCTCAACATCTTTTTCATCTGCGAAATCACAAGTATGTACCTTGGAATACTTCATCAGTATTTCCCCAGTTTTATTGATTACAAATGCTGTATTTTGAGGTTGCACCTCGCCTTTAGTAAAAGATGTCAGCACAACACCGATGTTATGCGTTTTAGCTGCTTCGCATACTTTCTTGATAACTTCATCTTCACAGGATATGCTTTTTTCATATGTCATCGGAAGATCGTAACCTGTTATAAAGCACTCTGGAAGCAACAAAATATCTGCTCCATGTTTCGATGCATCCTTCATCGAACAGATTATGGTAGCAATATTTCTCTTTATATTCGAATTCTCTGCACGAGACTGTAAAATCGCCACTTTAAAAGTCATACTTTCCTCCGTAACTTCCGATTTATAATACTGTCACTTTCTGCTCCTGTTTATTCAAACTATCATCAACATTTTTAAGGACATAAGCTTTTGCTGAAATATCTGACGTAATAAAAATAACATTCCCATCTTGCTCTACAAAGGCAACATTATTATCAAGTGCTATGCATGGAATTGGCGCATCACTAATCATCCTATCTACGATTCCTCTTCTCTCATTATAATGTGGACAAAAAGCATATTAGGATTTTTCTTTTCAGTCATCTCCACAATATACTTATTAATTTTATGGGTAGTATCCAATTCACCACCACCTATTGCTACAATTCTGCCCATATTATTTGATAATCTCCTACTATAAATATTGCATGCTTCACTTACTATTTATTATGGCTTGCCTATAATGTGCGCAGCGATTTGGTCCAATTATGAGTTAAATGACAAATTCTAGCTATTAATTACCTTATTGAAAAAATAGTATTCTTTTCAAACATACCAATTGCAAAACCCATTTTCATAAATAGCGGCATATTCTCATAAGCCTGAAAACTGGTTCTGTTTAATAGCTCTTCTAAGGTTAGTTCTTCATAGTATCCATAGGGATTAGCTACGGTAATTTTGTCATTTGGAATATCCGCGCCGATGATTAATGAATAATGCAACGTCCATTCATCACCATATAATGCTGCCCACTCAAATGGAACAGGCTTACCAGCCGCCAGCGTATCATACATGATATCAATAAACTCAGTGTTCTTCACATACTTATGAATCTTTGTATTATATTCAGGAAACTGCTTATTCATCTCCGCGCAAAAATTCTTTCCAGTTGATGTAACAATAGCTCCATATTTTTCATATAATGAATCTTCCGTCACGTCACCGCCATTCCACGCAGAAAACATTTCTATGACCGCACGCGAAGTTATTTACCCTTCCAGCGGCAGCCAATCCAATACCTTCTTAATCTGACTATCCCAGAAATCCCAGTCATGTCCGTAATCCTCTTCGTCCCAGGTAACCTTGATTCCTTTTGACTCTAAATAATCACGAAATGCAATATTTGCTGGCATCAAATCATCCCTCGTTCCACAAGCCATGTAAACATTTGGTATGCTGCGCCCCTTTGCCAACATATCTTCTACTGCTACCCATGGATTCTTATCTGATTTAGATGCGACCTCAATATTATCAAAAAGTCCGTTGTTTGCCTCTTCCGAAGTATCCTCAAAGATATGCACCGCAGCAGAAAGTCCAGCCACATGACTAAAGGTATCAGAGTAAACAATTCCATTGCGAAGCGCTCCGAATCCACCCATAGACAAGCCTGCGATAAAAGTATCCTCACGCTTATCGGAAAGCGGGAACATTCGTCTTGTAACCTCCACCAATTCTTTTCCGATAAAAGTTCCGTAATCATTCCATGGTGTTCTTGAATTGAAATAAAATGCATTGTCTCCCGACGGCATGACCACCGCCAGGTTCTTTTCCTCCGCCCACTTTTGGATACGGGTCTGGCTCACCCAATCAGTATAATTTCCCAATAGGCCATGCAATAAATATAAGGTCTTATACTTTTTCTTAGGATCATTTAAATACCTATTTGTATCTGCATCAAATCTATCCACTGGAAGAATCACATTCAGTGGAACCGTCCGAAATAATGCTTTTGATAAATAGTTTACTTGAATTAATGCCATAGTTTTTCCCCCTACTCAAATTAGAATTTGTTATTTAACTTTCATTACTGACCCCTGCAATTTAAGCTCTTTTCCCGAGTCCGTTACAAGTTCTTCTACGCCAAGCGTATTGATTTCGTATAGATTCGAAAACTTATTCAGTAATTTAGTACTGCCGACATTTCGAACATCAGCCTCGTAAAAGAAATTCTTTTTACCATATTTATCCTGCGCGAAATGCAATATATAAGAAAGGGCTTCATATGCGTACCCCTTTCCCTGCTCAGGCTCACAAATCCATACTCCCACTTCCGGACAATCCTCTGAAAGTCCATGCATCTCAACACTTCCATCAAATCTTTCTTCTGAGTCAACAACCGCAAATAAAAGTGTTTCATCCTTTTTCATTTCATCCAAGAATTCTTGTAATAACTCTTTTGCATCATCAACTGTACGAAAAGGATCAGGCCATTGGTATTTTGTAATTTCAGTATTAAAGCCATCATAATACTCATTCAAATACTTAATTTCAAAAGGAACAATGTTAGTCTTTCTATTCGTCATGCTCTCCTCCACAAACTACGAGATTTATTAATGTTTCTATTCTAGTTGATTTGACTACTTAATTAAAGCTTTAATTACCATATTTCCAATATTTGTTTATTAGAATTCTTGTAGAAGATCTCTTGTAAACGGCAAGTAGTTTTCCATAAATTACGGAATTTATTTTTCCAGAAAATGCGGCAAATGATTTGCCATAGTTTGCGGCATTTTTTCCATTATGGATAGTATCTATCAATGAAGAATATAGTATTCTTCGTAGCACTATTTAAGGAGCCTGGCCTACGAAGGTTATTACGTTTGTCGTCAAATGGCTTATGACAGAGCCTCGGGGAATGTCGTATTCCTGAGAACTTACTGTTTTCTTTATGGTGCTCCATCCTCCAAAGGCATTATCGAGGTAGGATTGTATCATTGTTGTAGGAAGATTCACCTCAAACTGTGGTTCTATATCTTCACCTGTATCTTTGTTGCATTCCTTAACTTCTGAATTGATCACCAAGCAGACAATACCATGGCTTTTTATTCCTGCGTTGATTTCTTGGAGCTTATCCAAAAAGGCCTTTTCACTTTCTACATGCTCCAGTGCGGAGACTGCGAGTATAAAATCATATGTGCTTTTGGGGATACTAAAC
The DNA here is from genome assembly GCA_017934625.1 of Pseudobutyrivibrio sp. GTDB lineage: Bacteria > Bacillota > Clostridia > Lachnospirales > Lachnospiraceae > Pseudobutyrivibrio. The sequence continues at coordinate 37,758 of JAGBJE010000276.1, forward strand.
TGTTCGATTGTGCTCACAGTACCATTGATGATTTCTTCAACCCCATGAATACAGGCGTTTTCCCTGAGCTTTTCTATGGCTATATCAAGAATATCTACACAATCGACCAGCCCTCCCTTATTCCCTAGTTGCTCGGCTATATATATGCTATTTCTTCCAATTCCACATCCAAGATCAAGCGCTCGGAAACACTCATGATCAGAAAGAAGTGGCATAATATCCTGTACAGTTTTAATTGGCTTTTTTAGCCAACTGTCTGTGTTGTATAAGTCTTCTTCATTGTATATTTTTGTGTGAGATTGCTTCTCACTTTTTCGTATTTTATCTATTCTAGAATTCATGCCAACTCCAATCTGTATCACGCTGTCACCGGCGCTCATGTGTAAAGTAATACTGTAGTATGGAACATAGTTTACCATTTACAGATTTCTGCAAATCCCAAGTTAATATATCAATTTATTTCAGCAGATACTTATCAAATGCCTTATGAGGATCCATGTGAGTATCCTTAAAAAACAAAAAGCACCAAATGATAAACGTAGGAATAGCCATATAAGGCGATATAATAAAAGAAAGCACCGTACCTATGAGCATTAATGCAGACCAAATCAAACACTGATTTCTTATATCTCTAGAAATAGCTGCTCTGTCATACATCTCCTGTTCTTTATCTGTAAAGGAATTAAATCCAGCAACAAATTTAGTTGCTCTTTCTTTGAATAATCCAAACAACAGTCCTACTGTTGCAAATGGTATAACCAGTACTCCGCACATCCAAGCTCCTAGATTCATCATATTCCTC
>JAGBJE010000277.1 GCA_017934625.1 Pseudobutyrivibrio sp.
ACATTTGTCCAACTTGGTATTAATACCTTTTCTAGATAGCTTAACCCCCATCTCCATTCCGCTTTCCCCAAGCATTATTTCTCCGTCATTACCAAATGCTTGTTTTAGGCTCTTATACATAAGCTTTCGCTTATCCTCATAAAGCCTGCGCATCTTTTTTATATGTCTATTCAGATGACCATCTCGCAAGAATGAAGCCAAGGCAATCTGCTCCGCCATGGATGCAGTCTGATTGTACAGGCGCTTTATCTTTTCATACTCTTGCCTTACCCCCTTTGGAAGAATCAAATAGCTGATTCGAACACTTGGAAGTAGCAATCTTGAAATGGAACCAAGGAATGCTATATTCTCCCAACCAGTCATTGCATACAAACTAGGGGTAGCCTTGTTAGAAAATACAAATTCGTTTTGATAATCATCCTCTATAATCAAGTGACCGTTTTTTCTAGCGTGGTCTATAAGCTCATGACGCCTTTTCATTGTCATGACTTCTCCCCACTTTGTCATATAGGACGGCGTTACATAGATTACATGGCTTTCCTTATCCCTGTAATTTACAGTGAATCCTGCATTTTGAAATACCGTTGCACCATCTGCAAAGTTCTTCGTTGGAAATGATATGGTCTTCTCCCCTGGAATAAGTGGAATTAGAAGTGATAGCAGATTCTGAAAGCCTGCTCCAATAACAATATCCTCTGGGCTGCAAATGATATTTCTATTCTTTCTCACATAGCTGGCTATCTCTTCCCGCAAATCCTCTTCACCTTGATTATTAGGGTAATTAAGAAGTCTCTCTTCCTGTCTAAGGGCAGATTTCATATACCGCCTCCACAGCTGCAGGCAGGAAACCTCTTTATCTTCGCCGATTGTGGCAAGGTCGTAGATATAGCTTTTCATTGCAGATTTTTCTTCTTGTCCCACCTCTAGCTTTTCCTTTTCCATGGCTCTTTCCACCATGTCAGATACGAAATATCCTACCTTTTCCACCGAATATATATATCCATCAGCCGCAAGCTGCAGATATGCTGTCTCTATAGATGTTCTACTTACATTCAGGGTTCTTTCAGATTCTCTGATTGATGGCATTTTATCACCGGATTTAAGTGCCTTATCCTCAATCTGTTTAACATAGAATTCATAGACCTGCTCATACACTTTCATATCTGTCCCCTTTTTATTTTTCATATTTGCACATTTTTATAGTCACAGATTGGTGATATTATAGCCCCATGATAAAAAAATGAAAAGAGCTTTTTTCAAAACCAATTTTTTAGGAGGATTTTGTTATGAGTGATACAACAATAAATACCAGTAATTTAAAGACGGACACTACCAAGAAAACCATCATCGCAGCCTTATTTGCAGCACTTACCTGCGTTGGCACAATGATTATAAAAATCCCCACTCCTACACTTGGTTATATACACCCTGGTGACGGATTCGTATTATTATCAGGTCTTTTACTTGGACCTTTCTGGGGAGCCTTGGCCGCTGGGTTTGGTTCAGCACTTTCAGATTTAATTGGAGGATATTTCGTATATGTTCCAGCCACCTTTGTAATAAAGGCTCTTACCGCACTAGTAGCCTACTTCACCTACAAGCTACTAACAAAGCTATTAAATACTAAAACAGCTATACCACATTTGATTATCAGCGGCATAGCTGGTGAGGCAGTTATGGTATTTGGATATTTTATTTTTGAAATATTTATGCTATCAGTTGTTAATAAAACCACTATTTCTGCTGGTATCATAGCCTCCTTAGCTGGCATCATTCCAAACATTATCCAAGGAATCTTCGGAGTTGCCATTGCAACAGCTCTACATCCCATTCTTAGTAAACTAAATACAGTCAAATAAAAATGACCCTGGGTTTCATACCCAGGGTCATGATTTTCTTTATTGAACTGGTGCCTGTGCTGTTACAACACCTGTTTCGTTTGTCTGATATAACATGTTTCCTATCTGGATTAGTTGATTCTTAACTACGTTACCATCTGCACCAAATAGATATGGCTGTGAGCCAACCTTTACTACCTGATTTCTAACAATGATTCCTGTCTTGTCATCAGCGTAGTAAATTCCTTTACCATCTGCAAATACGCCCTTAACCATTGCTCCGTCTGCACCGAAGTAGAATGTGTTATTACCAACCTGCTGGAAACCTGTCTGCATCTTACCATCTGGTCCGAAGTAGTATGTATTACCATTTACTACGTAAGCACCAACCTGCATCTGACCTGCTTCGTTGAAGTAGTATACTGAGCCATCTATAGCTGCAAGACCTGTAGTCTTATGAGCATCCTTAGCATCTAAGTAATATGTACCTGTGGCATCTGTCCACCAACCTCTGTACATCTTACCATTGTCAGTAGGATTAAATAAATATGTTACTCCATTAATATCAACCCAACCTGTCTGTAAATAACCCTGGTCGTTAAAGAAGTACATATCCTTTCCAATAACAACAAGTCCCTTTACCATGTGACCATCTGTTGTATCTAAGTATCTTGTTCCAACTGCTGGATCTGTCCACCAACCAGTGAAAAGCTTACCATTATCTGCTGGATTAAATAAGAATGTGTTTCCACCTAAATCTAACCAACCTGTCTGCATCTGGCCCTGTTCATTGAAGTAATAAATTCCGTTTTCAATTGTATTAAGGCCTACCAAAGCATTAGCTGTCTTTGGAGCAAAATAATATGTACCAGTTGGATCAGCAAACCATCCGTAAGTAACAATACCAGTGGCTGGATCTGTATGATACTTAGTTCCTGCAATATCAATCCAACCAAACTGTCTACGATAATTGTTAAAGAAGAATACATTGCCTGCGCCAAGGTCAAGCAATCCAAGCTGTGGAATAAATGCTGTGTAATCCTTAGCTGCAATATTCATATCTACTCTTCCGTTGATACCTGCTACGGCACCACCTGAAGAATACTGCCAAATAGCCCAGCCAGCAATATCGTTATGATCTGAATACTGAGCAATCCACTTATCATAAGCAAGAGCTGATGTAAAATGTGATTTGTAGAAATTAGTGTAAGTATACACAATTGGAGTATAACCTGCCTGAGAAATAATGCTACAGAATGTATTAGCAATAGCTGTACATGTATTAGCATCTAATCCCTTCTGTGTCTTATCCTCAATATCAAAAGCAACTGGGAAGTTAATATTATATGGCTCAATCCACTGTAATACTAAAGCTGCCTCCTGAGCTGCTGCCTCTACTGATGTAGCGTAAGAATAAATGTACACACCTGTACGAATACCTGCTGCCTGTGCCCCTTGCACATTAGCTGCAAAATAAGGATCAATTCCACTCTTTGTGCTTCCTACCTTAATGAAGGCATATGAAACACCTGATTGTGCAACTGCACCCCAGTTAATAGCCCCCTGATATTTTGAAACATCAATTCCTTGTGCACCAGCTGCATTAGCTGTAACTGGCACAGATAAAGTCATGCACACAGCAAGAAATAGTGCCGCTACAGACTTAAATAAACGTGAAGTCTTCAATTTTTTCACTACCAATACCTCCTAAATCTTTCACTAACCCTATTATAATGTTTCATATTCCTCAATTAAAGGTTTAAAATGAATACAATTACATTTGGTGTCTTACCACCTTGTATTCGTCTCCATTTACGAAATACGGACATTCGCTATAGTGACCAGTTACCAGTCGCACATAATCGTCCTCGTCCATATCCATCTCGCAATAATACTGCTCATCTTCATCATCCCAAACCAGGTTATTACAGTATTCGCAAGCATTGCTGCTAGATTTTTTTACCTTAGAATTACTAGCCATCTAATAAATCCTCCTACAATAACTGCCAGTAGAATGGTTCCAAGCATTATGGCATACATGTATTCCTGATGCTTCTTGCCCCATGAGGAATTCATAACTCCCATGTAAAGACCAAGTCCCACAAGAATAGCTATTACATTAATAATCATATTGATTGTATCCATTATTATCCCTCGTAAATAGATATTAGAACAAGCTTGCAATAATCATAATGATTTTTGTGCCAAGTCCCATGATAACACCAGCAAGAACCACACCTGCCATTGTAGCCTTAACGCTCTTCTTAAAATCCATATCTAATATAGATGCTGCAAGTGTTCCAGTCCATGCACCTGTACCTGGGAGAGGAATGCCTACGAATAAAAATAGAGCTACGTAAAGACCATTTCCTGCCTTTTCCTTAACCTTCTCGCCGCCCTTGTGACCCTTTTCAAGACAGAATGTAAAGAAACCACCGATAACCGGCTTGTCCTTACCCCACTCAAGTACTCTTCTTGCAAAGAAGAAAATGATTGGCATAGGAATCATGTTACCAATTATTGCAATAATGTAGCTTTGAAGAAGTGGCATGTTGTTTGCGACTGCATAAGGCACTGCTCCTCTAAGCTCAATCAAAGGTACCATCGAAATCAAAAAAACTATTAAATAATTAACCATTAACACTAAACTCCTTTTACTATATTACTTAATTCATTTATAAATTCCTGCATTTCTTCATCTGTTCCAATAGAAATGCGAAGATAATCTGAAATGCGCTCAGGCTTGCTAAAATAGCGCACATAGATGCCCTTCTTTTTAAGCTCCTCAAATATATAGGAAGCCTTAACCGATTCATGTTTAGCAAAAATGAAATTGCTCATGGAATCAGGGAATGTAAATCCAATCTCTTTAAGAGCCTGCTTTGTCCACTCTCTTGTTTTGATAACTGCATCTACCTTTTCTTTAAAGTAAGTATCATCTTCAACAGATGCCACACCAGCTGCAAGCGTGATAGTATCCATAGTATATGAATTAAACGAAAACTTGCAGTCAGACAGATATTTAATAAGCTCCTTAGAACCGATGGCATAGCCGATGCGATTACCTGCCATGGAACGTGATTTAGAAAATGTCCTGATAACTAATACATTATCGTATTTACGAACTAAATCTACACATGACTTAGAACCAAAATCCACATATGCCTCGTCAACAATCACTACACATTCAGGATGTGCTGCTATTATATTTTCAAAGAACTCAACAGACTCTGCCACTCCAGTTGGCGCATTAGGATTAGGTATTACAATACCACCACACGTCTTACTATAATCACTGGCAACAATCTTAAAATCATCATCAAGAGCCTTTGTCTCATATGGAATCTTGAACAAATCTGCCCACACATCATAAAATGAATATGTGATATCCGGGAAAAATATAGGCTTATCAGAATTAAAGAAGGTAAGGAAGCTCATTGCAAGCACATCATCACTTCCTACTCCCACAAAAACATTGTCCTCATCAAAGCCATGATATTTAGCTATGGCAGAAATAAGAATGCTACAGCCTGGGTCAGGATATTTCCTAAGGCTATCTAAACTTACATTAGAAATAGCTTTACCCACCAAAGGACTTGGTGGGTATGGATTCTCATTTGTGTTTAGCTTAATAACTTTTGTTTTAGGCTGCTCGCCTGGTGTGTAAGGTACTACTTCTCGAACGTTTTCTTTCCAACTAGTCATATTAACCTCACTTAAATGAATGTTTATGGTGTCACTACTGTTCCATCTGCAGGCACTTCGGCACCTTCTGCTCCTGCAGCGGCAGCGGCCTGTTCCTTAAGTGCCTGAAGTGTTAACTCTGCATTAACAAGGTCCTGATAGTTTGTAACAAGTGCCTTCTGCTCTTCTGAAAGAGCCTCATACTGAATTCTTGCATCAGCAATCATAGGTTCCTGTTCAAGACTAGTAACAGGTCCAATCTGTGTAATAAGTTCAATAACATTAAGCTGAGGATTTAGAATTAGATAATTCTCTTCTTCTGTGTTACCAGTGTAGAATACAATAACTGGCCATCCAGCTTCAACAATGTCATAAATTTTTTCTGCGGCTGACAATGGTAAATTAACGCATCCATGACTACCGCTCTTCTTATAAAGATCGCCACCGAACTTGTTACGCCATGTGGCATCATGTAATCCCTCGCCCATGTTAAATGGCATCCAGAAATGCACATGGGATTCGTAATTATCACCCTTAAGAGTTGCTTCTGTCTGTTTATAAGCTATTGGATATACGCCTGTGTGGGTACCATGATTGCCAACAATCTTACCTGAAACACAAGGAGTATCGACAACCATTTCGCCGTCCTTATAAACATACACATGTTGCTTGGTTAGGTTAACCTCTACATAGGAATTACCGTAATCATGCTCTCCATGGCTAGTACCATAATATAGATAAGTGAAATCTCTGGTAACATCTTTACCGCCTTTGAAATCAGCAATAATAGCATCGATTTCGCCCTCGTAAGCAATACGCCATCCAAAGGAACCAGCTGGAACTGTAATCTCTTCACCATCTGTTGTGGTGAATTCCTTCTTCTTTCCGTAGGTATTATATTTGTCACCCATGGAATTTACATATTCACCAATGGCATCTCTATCAAAAGATACCTTAAATTTATCATCCCAGTTAAAGAATGAAGCCTTTACTTCCTTAGGAATATCCTCTGTGATACCTTCGCCAAGGTCGTAATGAATATCAATATCCATATACTTATTAAGCTTCTCAACAGCTGCCTTTATGTTGGCATCATCAGCCTTAACATCAGGCTTGTTATAGCATGAACCATCTGCTATATTGATTTCTCTTTCCAGATTTTCAACAGCATATATGATGGCTTCCTCAACGCCCTCTTCGTCTATTCTATCTCCATAAACTTCTTCAACAATTACCCATTTATCACCATCAAACTCAATGTAGGCATCCTCAGATTCCTTAGTAGATTTCTGATTGCTAAAATCAAGGCTTTCTGCTACAGCCTTAACCTTTGCAGCATCGTAGGCATTACCAGTAGCTGTGTAATACTCTGCCGGAATAATAAGACGGCCAATCCAATTGAAGCCTGTCTGCTTATCAAGAATATCCTGAACCTGTGAAGCATCATAATTAACATCATCGCCTAAATCGCTAGAGCTGACCTCATTTACTACCTGCCCATCTGCATCCTTGAATGTAATAGTATATTTATCTGCATTCTTAACAATCTTTTCGAAGGTCTTCTCAGCATTTAAGAAAGATGCTCCAACGCCATTTACTTTACTTCTGATGTAAAAATGATTGCTGAAAAATAAGCTTCCTAAAAGATATATAGCCAAAACAGCGGCGCAAATAATTGCGCCACGTATTATTGTGTCTTTATAAAATCTGAATGATTTAAACTTGTTTTTCTTACGCTTGCTCATTAGTTTACCTTCTAAATATATTAGTATATACAATAAATCCGTTTCCTAGTTTACAAGAAAAGGAAAAATAAAAACAACTAAACTTTTGTGCTATTAATATACTTTATTTGACTAATTCCGCCTAAAACTCTTGAGTTCATCAATTGTAAACTCATAAGCCTCGTTACAGAACTGGCATTTCACCTCTACAGGCTTACCGTCAGCAATGATTTCATCCATGTCTTCCTTACCAAGTGATGCAAGGCTCTTTATTACCCTTTCTCTAGAGCAATCGCACTTGTATCCCACTGGATATGTTTCCATAAACTGAAGATCAAGACCTGCTAAAACAGTTTCTAGCATCTGCTCAGGTGTCTTACCACTTGAAAGCATATCTGTAACAGATGGAAGAGTCTTAAGGTTCTCCTCAATCTTTTCAATAACATCCTCTGGTGTAAATGGCATAAGCTGAATAATAAAACCACCTGCACAATTAACAGTATTGTCCTTATTCATAAGAACTCCAAGACCTACTGATGAAGGAATCTGCTCTGATACTGCATAGTAATATGTTAAATCCTCTGCTATCTCACCTGTCTGAAGCTCTACTGTACCAACATAAGGCTCCTTTAAGCCCATATCCTTGATTACACGCATAATACCAAGGTCAATGGCACCTCCTACATCAAGCTTGCCATTCTTAGGTGGCAAATCAACAACTGCCACATTAGGGAAGCCCTTAACCTCTCCCTTGCTGTTCGCTGTAACAGTTATGCCCTTAAGAGGACCACTTCCCTGAATCTGAAGTGTGACTAAATCATCCTCGCCCTTGAGCATTACCCCCATCATTGAGCCTGCTGAAAGCATGCGACCAAGTGCTGCTGTAACTATTGGTGATGTATTATGACGGCTTCTGGCCTCTTCTACCATATCATGACTTGTGATGGCGAATGCACGAATAGAATCGTTTGCCGCTGTTCCTCTAACTATATAATCGCTCATTACTTTGTTACCTCTCTTGCTATAAAATACAATCTATCACTATCCTCTGTAGGTGTCTGCATAGTTGCTACATCCAACACCTCTAGAAGCTGTAATCCACTTTCATTAATGGCAGCCTTTATCTCATCTATTGTAAAGGCATGCTGAAGATGCTCCTCCTCGTATCTATCGAAGGTTCCCTCATCATTTTCTTCATAGATGGTGAGATAATAAAAATTATCCCTGGTTTCTTCATCATAATCATTTTCCCAAATGAAGCTGCCTTCCTCTCGATTCTCTGCAATGGTGCTACTGCCAAGCTTTTTGTAATAATGCTCTGTCTTTACATCAAATACGAAAAGCCCCTTTGGGTCAAGATAATTGTTCGCCAACTTACAAACAGTAAGCAGTTCATCAATATCCTTAAGGTAATTGATACTGTCGCATACACTTACTACTGCGCCAACAGTTCCATACAGCTCAAATGAGCGCATATCCTGACATAGATAAAGGATTCCATCGGAATCCTCAGCCTCCATTGCTTCCATAAGCATGTCGTATGATATATCAATGCCAATCATATCGTAGCCCTTAGCCTTTAGGCGTCTGGTCATCTGTCCAGTGCCACAGCCCAGGTCGCATACGATTTCCATTGGCATATCATATTTTTGAAAAATCTTAATAATATTATCTGCCCAATCATCATATGGAATATTATCCATATACATATCATAGACTGGGGCAAATCCTGTGTAAGCCTCCATCTTATACCCTCTTAGATAAAAAGCCTGTTATCTTTCTAACTATTTCAAAATCATTTTGAATTTCTTCCACCTTAAGGCGGTTCTCCTCGGAGAAGCCTACCAAAATATTATGATTAGCCTCTGACAAGTAGTCCATAATACCATCAATATCACTCTTTATATTCTTAGGGCATTTGATGTAATGACGCTTGCCTGCCGTAATATAAAGTGTGTATGTAATAGAAAAATGATGCCATAGGAATTTGTGCATGGTGGAATACTTATAAATCCAAATTATAGCATCAATTGGTACAATAGCAACTCCATAGCTACTGGTCTCAATAAAATAATGCTCCGTAATAAACATATCCTCAGTAGCAAGTTGTGGAAGTGTTGCAAGCTCTTCCTCTGCCTCTGCTAATATTTCCGATGGCTTACCATATGCCCTGGTCTTTTGAACAGGTGTTGATATTACCGGAAATGCAATGTACAGACAATACACTATTATAAGTATGATGCTATATATTCCCAACAAAACATAGAAGAATTCAAACAATCTGGCAGCTGCACCAGTAGCATCAGGTTCTGAGATAGAATAGGAAGAAACTGTAGAAAGTATTCCGTTTTCATTCCAATTTAAATCGCTGGCAAGATTAGTAAGAAGAGTTCTTGTTGCCACCGAATCATAAACTATCTCTCCTTTTATGGAAAGGGCTTCGATTGTAGGTGCCCCCTGTTCACATGTGTCTGGATCAAGCAGCACCACTACACACTCTGAGTTAATCATGGTGTAGTAATAATAGCCTCTTGTCCTGTCCAGCCACTTACTGGTATAGCCTGTGAAATAAAGATTATTGAGATTAAATCTGGCAAAAGTCTCCTTGGAGTTATACATTTCATAGAGACTTATCTGTTCCTCTGTATAAAGCTTTGGCAAAAGCAAATGCCTTACAGGAAACACTATGCCAAGAATAATCAAAAATACAAGAAAAATAATAGGAGCATAGAGCTTACTTTTATAATATGTCTTTATTGACCTTGTGATTAAATGCTCCAATGAATCCATACTTACTCCATTATCTGTGTGCTTCAAACCACTGATAGATATCCTCAAAAACTACATCTCTATCAAGCTCATTTAAGATTTCATGTCTGTCACCCTTATAAAGCTTAAGTGTAACATCCTTTATTCCTGCTGCCTTAAATGATTCATAGGCTGCTGTAGTTCCAGCACCTAAATTACCAACAGGATCAGCATCACCTGAAACAACTAAAAGAGGCAAACCCTTTCTCATTTTGTTAACAGATGCCTTAGAGCATGCATATTTTGTAGCTTCAACAAGTCCCTTGTATGCATTTAATGTAAACATAAATGTACAATAAGGGTCATGATAATACTTTTCAACATTACGTGTGTTTTTAGACAACCATGAATTGCCATAATCCTTACCATAGCAATCATATTTCTGGTATGGCTTGCTATAAGTCATTCCCTGCACAAAAGCGCTGCGATATTTCTTTCCCTTGAAAAATGAAAGAATTGCAATAACCGCAAGTCCGGCATTACATGTGGCTGCCGATTCCTGACCTGTTCCCATAATTACTGCACCTGTAAGCTCCTCAAGATAGGCTGTCTTATCAGCCAAGAACTTACGAAGCATGTATGAACCCATAGAATGTCCTAAAATAAAATAAGGAATTGAAGGATATGCCTTCTTTGTAAGAGCATAATGTGTATAAATATCCTCCACCATATCATCTGCAGGATGTGCACCTGTCATAACGCCTAATTCCTCAGGGCTTGTTACAGATTGACCGTGACCTATATGATCATGAGCAACCACAACATAACCCTTTGATGCAAGGAACTTAGCAAATTCATCATATCTTTCTATATATTCAACCATTCCATGAACAATCTGAACTACTGCAACCGGTGTGCCCTCTGGCAACCACTTTCTGCAATGAATCAATGAATGTCCATCACTTGAATTAAATGTGTATACCTCTTGATTTTCCACGATTCCACTCCCTCTCTTATCCATAAAATCAATGTCTATTTTATCTGATTTATAGCCTTTATTCAATAAATCCTTATTTCTTACTACTTAAAATTTTCAACAATTATCTGAACGCTGCGATTTCCTCTAAATTCGTTAATCGATGGCTCATAAACAATGTCCATTGCCACATTACTATTACTGCCTGAAAATAGCCCCTGCCAAGCTGTTTCACCATATTTATCTATAATAGCCTGTTCAAAGTCTTCCACACCTCTAAACATAAGACCTGTCATATTTCCACCATTTTCAGTTTGCAGTGACATTCTTAAATACTGCCCCTCTTTACCCATGTATGCCATTTTCTGAATAGGAATATTCTTTAAAGCAAACAAAGGCTTGCTATTACCTGTTCCAAATGGAGCAAGCATATCAATACTATCTATCAATTTATCAGTGATATATGAAAGAGGCATGTCACAATCAATTTTTATAATCTCCTGCATATCATCCTCTGTAAGAGTGCAGTTTTGATTAAGTCTTTCTCTAAGCTCATCTATCTTTTCTGTAGGAAGAGATATGCCGGCCGCCATTGGATGTCCGCCAAATTTGGTGAATACATCCTTTACCGCTGTAAGCTCCTCAAACATATTATAGGCAGGAATTGAACGTCCACTGCCCTTCGCCCCTTCTTCTGCATCTGTTATAACAAGCACTGGTTTGTTGTAGGTCTCACGAATTCTACCTGCCACTATACCTGCCAAGCTTTCATGCAGCTCAGGAATATAAATAACAAGGACTCTGTCATTTATAAGGCTAGTTGATTCTATCTGCTCCTTTGCTTTATCGATGCCTGTTTGAGTCATAGTCTTGCGCTGTCCATTAAGCTCCACAAGCTCGTTTGCCATTGCTAGAGCCTTTGCATTATCAGTCTCCATAAGAAGCTCAATAGCTCTACTTGCGGTATCTAGCCTTCCGCTTGCATTAAGACATGGGCCTATAACAAAGCCTAAATGATAGCAGCTAAGTGGCTTTCCCTTAAGCTCGTTTCTTGCAAGAAGTGCATTAAGGCCAATGTTATCTGTATTTTCGATAGCCTTGATGCCATGATACACTGTGGCTCTGTTTTCGCCCTTTAGCTCCATAACATCACACACCGTAGCAATGCTGGCAAATTGAAGGAAAGCGTCCGCCTTTTCCTTTTCAATTCCAAGGAATTCATACAGCACATCCACAAGCTTCCAGGCTACCTGGGCGCCGCATATACCCTTAAATGGATAATTACAGTCATCTCTCTTTGGGTCAACTACTGCATCTGCATGTGGAATTTGCTGGATTTTGGTAACTCCATCTGATGCTAATTCAAAAGGAACCTCATGATGATCAGTAACCACAAACGTCATTCCAAGCTTCTTTGCAAGATCAATTGCAGGGGAAGCCGCAATTCCGTTATCACAGGTGATGATGAATCTAATCCCTTCATCAAAAGCCCTCTGCACCATATCAGGATTAATACCGTATCCATCTACCATTCTGTGAGGCACCGCATAATCTACATCCGCACCTGCCTCTCGCAAGGCTCTGGTAAGAATGTATGTAGACATAATTCCATCCACATCATAATCACCCACTACTCTGATTTTGGTCCCCTCATCTATGGCTTCCATCAAAAGCTCGCAGGCTAAATCCATATCTGCAAACAAATGTGGGTCGGGCAGATTATTTAGGGTAGGATGAAGATACTCTTCCATTTCCTCATATGTACTAAGCCCTCTATTCACCATCAATCGCACAATAACCGGGTCCACATTCAGCTTGCTGCTAAGGGTAGCATAGTCCGCCGACTTACGCTGTAATATCCATTTACTCATTCATATTCTCCAAATTAATAATCGTATTATTTCTAAGCTATTCTAACATAAACAAAGAGCGGCCGACATACACATTTTATCTTAATGACCTTTGAGCTCCATCCCTACTTAGAAGGCTCTGAAAGAGGCTTCTTACGTAGGGTAATGAGAGCGATATGAGCGCAAGCGTGTCATAAGATAATATGTGTTTGTTGGTCGCTCGTAGCATTTAGAACAACTAAAGACTAAGCCAAAGCTGCTGTTATTATAGCCATTGAGTATACTTCCTGTGCATTGCAACCACGAGACAAGTCGTTGATTGGTGCATTAAGTCCAAGAAGGATTGGACCGTAAGCATCAAATCCACCAAGACGCTGTGCAATCTTGTATCCGATGTTACCAGCATTGATGTCTGGGAAGATAAATGTATTTGCATGACCAGCTACTGTAGAATCTGGACACTTTGTCTTTGCAACACGTGGAGAAACAGCTGCATCAAACTGAAGCTCTCCCTCGATATCAAGTGTAGGATACTTTTCCTTAGCCTTTGCTGTAGCTTCACGCATCTTATCAACATCCTCACCCTTACCTGAGCCAAGTGTTGAGTATGAAAGCATAGCAATCTTAGGATCAATACCAAAAATCTTAGCGCACTCTGCTGTCTCACCTGCGATTTCAGCAAGCTCATCAGCGTTTGGCTTGATGTTGATAGCGCAGTCACCCATAGCAAGAACTTCTCTATCACCTGTAGCTGAGTTACGTACCATGATGAAGCAAGAAGATACGATGCTGTTACCTGGCTTTGTCTTAATAACCTGAAGAGCTGGACGAACTGTATCAGCTGTTGAGTATGTAGCACCACCTAAAAGTGCATCTGCAACGCCCATCTTTACAAGCATTGTACCAAAGTAGTTAGCCTGCTTACATGTAGCAGCAGCCTGCTCCATTGTAACGCCCTTTGACTTTCTAAGCTCGCAGAAAAGCTCGCACATCTCGTCAAATCTGTCATAGTTATCTGGATCGATGATAACTGCACCACGAATGTTGAATCCAGCATCCTCAGCTGCTGCCTTTACTTCCTCTTCCTTACCAATAAGAATTGGCTGTAAGAAATCAGAACCAAGAAGACGGCTAGATGCCTCGATAATTCTGTGGTCTGTACCCTCTGTAAATACGATTTTCTTAGGATCCTTCTTTAGGATGTCAATTAATGCTCCAAATCCTGCCATTTTTAATTCCTCTTTTCTTTCTTTAAATAAATATTTTAACCTCTAGTAAAACCAAGGTGTTAGTTTTTCAAAACCACTTGCTAGTGTACTACTTTTTTGTGAAAAATGGGTGGTATTTTAAAATGTTTCTTATTTTGTACTTTTTTGTATTTTTTTGTTAATTATTTGTCAATTATTACACACCCAAAATTCGTGCTATAATACCTTCTATAAATTTATTTAAGAGGTAGATATGCTTTACAGGAAACAAACAGATTACGATGAATTTAAGTGCATAGCTGATAAATGTCCGAAGAGCTGCTGCATTGGGTGGCAGATTGTAATAGATGAGGACAGCATTAATAAATACACGGTGGCAGAAGGGAATTTTTCTGACAGACTAAAGTCTTCCATAGATTACAATGAGCAGTGCTTCAAGCAAAATAACACTAGATGCGCCATGTTAAATGAAACTGGTCTATGTGATTTACAGTCTACTCTTGGAGAGGATTATCTTTGCAACACCTGCAGGATGTTTCCTAGACACATTGAGGAGTTCTTAGATATCAGGGAATATTCACTATCACTCTCCTGCCCAGAGGTTACCAGGATGATGATGGAGCCTGATTTCGTATTTACGATATCAGAGACTGAGGATGATATTGAAGATAATCCAGATGAGTTCGATGATTTTGACTTCATGCTTTACGACAAGCTGGAATATGCCAGGGATAAAATGCTAGAGGTTGCAAAGGAAACTACTCTTCCACTGCAGGAACGAATGAATATCATTGCCTGCATGGCCCTAAAGCTGCAAGAGTTTTATGATGAGGGCGATATTTTTGAAATGGATGGTGTAACTGCTGATGACACCTTTGAAACTACAGGCACCAGCGCTATGCTATCTTTAGATAATTGCATCACAGGCTTTGATGCCCTAATCGAAATGGAAGTTTTGGAAGAATCATGGCGAGATTCCATAAAAGAAGCTAAGGCTTTTTGGCTGAACAACGCCAACAACTTCAACACCTGGAAGTCTGCCATGTATCCAGATAAAAACCAGGAATTCATCTTTGAAAAAATCCTTGAATCCTTGCTCTACACCTACTTCTGTGGTGCAGTATACGATGGCCAAATCTACGCCCGCACCATGATAGCAGTACAAAGCACCCGCTGGCTGATGATGTTAGATGCCGCAAGTAGCCAGGGACTTGCAAAAACCATCTACCTATATTCACGAGAGGTAGAGCATTCAGATTTGAATATAAATAGGCTGATAGAATACTTTGAAAGTGAATTATAAGGCTTCTCATTGATAAAAGGCTAGCACATTAAGTGACGGATGAGATTGTAGCTATATATTACCCTCATCCGTCTGCTGCGCAGACACCTTCTTCTCCGCTGCCGCTCCGGTCGGCTCAGAGCAGAGGTCCACTGGACCTCTTGAGCCCCTCCAGATGGGGAAGGCTATTTTATTTTTGGCTAATTACACCATCTTCCCCAACAGCTACATTGCTAGAAATGCTTTCAACATACCTGTAGCCTGAGGCATCTACTGATGTGCAGGCGCCGGAGGCGGTGATAGGAATGATGCGGTAGGTTACATTTCCTTCTTCATCCACGGTAAACTGCACAGCGCCACCACCACCGGATTTTATAGATTGATTAAAGATGAAATTGCCAAGGCTGTAAAAAATAGGCTTGCCATTATACATCTCCACTGGTTGCAGGCAGTGGCTATGCATTCCGATAACTGCATCAGCGCCAGCGTCTATCATCTTGTGACCATCATTGGCCTGGTAGTCTGTAAGCTCTGTGGTGTGCTCCACGCCCCAGTGAACCATTACGAACAAGTAATCCACCTGTGGGCGGGCCGCTGCGATAGCATTTAATAAATCTGTCTCGTCGTAAAAGCAGAATTCTCCTGGCTGAGAATTTAGCACATTCCAGCTTCCAACAGGGATTACATGGCTGGCAGCAAGAAAGCCATAGGTACGTCCCATATCATCTGTCTTAACGATTAGCTTGCTGGCTTCCTCTAAGCTGTTTCCTGCACCTGTGTAATCAATGCCAGCATCTGTCAAAGTGGTAAACGTATCTGTCAAAGCATCATGGCCAAAGTCCAACACGTGATTGTTGGCAAGGCCAGCAATATCAACACCTAAATCTCCTAGAATGCTGACATAGCCAGGATTTACTCTAAATGTATACTGCTTATCTGGAGCCTTCTGTCCCCTTTCGGAAAAACAGAATTCATTATTTATCATTGTAAATGTAGCATCCCTTAAAAGAGACTGCACGTCAGCTGAGGCAACGCCGTCTATACCTTTAGCATTATAGGCAGCCTGAACATATTCGCTGATTTCCACATCACCAGTAAATACGATATTAGTGGTAGTGTTAACAGGCTGCTCAACAGCTTCCTCCTTTGGCACTGGGTCCTCTTCCACTACAACATCTTCAGTTGCAGCCACCTCGTTAGCCTCAGTTTCCATATTAGAACCCAAAGCTTTAAAAATATCATCCCCTGCAAAATACCATCCAAGGGCACATACCAGCACTAACACCAACACAGTATTAATCAATACTTTAAAGAATTTTTTCATACAATACCTTCTACCTAAACTTATTTTTTTCAGGGTCATAGTGATAATCAATCATTGCAAGCTTTGCAATAATCTCATCACCATCTACTTCGTTATCTTCAACCAATGCTTCAAAGCTGCTGTAGTAATCACGAAGTGCGGTATTTACAACAGATAAAAGCATTACTGGATCCTTTGGAAAATTCATATTACCTCCTGTTTTGGCTTGTGGTTAAATCATTACCAATTCTTTTCAAAACCATCTGAAATAAATGTATAATCATCGCTATTTCCATCAGAAGATATAAACAGCTCTGCAATAGCACAATTGTTAAAATCCACAGCCCAATACTTATCACGAGGAGTTTTCTTGATGTATTCAAACATTCCATGGCTAAGAGCGCCATGGCTCACTAGTAGAATAACATCATCCTCTGAGAAATCCCCAGAATTAATTCTTTTCCTAAGCCTTTCAACCACATTGCCTGCTCTTGCAACTACCTCATCATAGCATTCTCCATCCTTAGGTGGATTGTAGCCTTCTGGTCTGTCAAAGCATTCATGCAAAAACTCAGGATTCTCCTGCCCCATATTTCTCTTTTCATAGATTCCAAAAGCCATCTCAATCAAATCATCATCAATCTCAATAGCTTCTGGCTTATAATCCCTTGTGATTTCCTTCTCATTAAAGCCGCTAATATCAATTCCGGCAATAATGCAGCCTGTCTCGATTGCCCGGCCAAGTGGACTAGAAATCACCTTAGTAGGAAGAAGCCCTTGACTTTTCAGGTATTCATGTGTAAGGCTTGCCTGCTGCCTTCCCCTTGCATTAAGTGGAATCTCCGAGCTTCCCTGCAATCTTTTCTGCACATTCAAATCTGTCTGTCCGTGGCGAACTAATAGTATTCTCAAATCAATTACCTCTTTATTACAAAATATCTTTTTACCCGCGAATAAATCAATTATAATACATTTGTTACTAACTATTAAAGGAGAAGATTTATGAAAGAATTCTTAAAAAGAAAAAACATCGAGATTTCTGTCAAGCGTTACCTGATTGATGCCCTTGGCGCCATGGCTCAGGGACTATTCTGTTCCCTTCTCATAGGTACAATCATCAATACAATCGGAACTCAGTTTGGCATTGGTTTTCTAACAGTTCCTGTTGCTACAGTAGCAGGTGTTGATTACACAGTTGGTGGCCTTGCCACTGCAATGAGCGGTCCTGCCATGGCAGTGGCTATAGGCTATGCTCTTCAGGCACCACCACTTGTGCTATTTTCACTTATCACAGTTGGCTTTGCCTCTAACGCCCTTGGTGGCGCAGGTGGACCACTTGCTGTTCTTTTCGTAGCAATCATTTCTGCAGAGATTGGCAAGGCAGTTTCCAAGGAAACAAAGATTGATATATTGGTGACACCACTTGTTACTATAGGCGTTGGTGTGGCACTTTCAGCATGGTGGGCTCCAGCCCTTGGCAAGGCAGCAAGCTCAGTTGGAACACTTATTATGTGGGCTACCACAAAGCAGCCATTTGTCATGGGTATCCTGGTTTCTGTGATTGTAGGAATTGCTCTTACACTTCCTATATCATCTGCCGCAATCTGCGCAGCCCTTTCACTTACAGGACTTGCCGGCGGTGCTGCCGTTGCTGGCTGTTGTGCTCAGATGGTTGGATTTGCAGTGATGAGCTTTAAGGAAAATAAATGGGGCGGCCTGGTTTCACAGGGAATTGGTACATCCATGCTTCAGATGCCAAACATCATCAAGAATCCTCGCATTTGGATTTCACCAATCCTTTGCTCAGCAATCACAGGCCCTCTTGCAACTTGTATATTTAAGATGGAAATGAACGGCGCTGCTGTTTCATCAGGCATGGGTACCTGCGGACTGGTAGGACAGATTGGCGTATACACTGGCTGGGTAAATGACATTGCTGCCGGTAACAAAGCTGCAATAACTGCCACAGACTGGATAGGCCTTATCCTTATTTGCTTTATACTTCCTGCAGTTCTTTGTCCACTATTCAATATGATAGCTGTAAAGCTTGGTTGGGTAAAAGATGGAGATATGAAGTTAGACTAAATAATAAAGCCGATTAGTCATCAGTAACTAATCGGCCTCCTTTTTTATAGATTTGTTAATGGATCAATCTGTTCAAGTACGTTGTTCATGTCCTCAAACATGAATCCCTTCTTCGTAATCTTAACCTTAATATCCTCAATATCATTTGTTACATTATCGAAGTATCCACGGGAATCCTCAATATTATCAGAAATGCTGTTGATAGAGCTCTCACAGTTTCTAAATACCTCGCCCATCTGAACACTCTGATCTGTAACCTCATCTGCAACAGTTTTAATCTGTCCAACCACTTCCTGAGTCTCCACAACCTTGTCATGAGACGCCTCAATTGCTTCCTTGGTATGGTCAACGGATTCAACCAGACGATTGTTGTTCTCATCCAAAGCCTGCATGCTTTCAAAAATGGATGTTACAACGCTCTGAATCTCTGTTGAAAGATTTGTTACTTCATCAGCAACAACCGCGAAGCCTCGTCCTGCCTCACCAGCACGAGCAGCCTCGATAGATGCATTTAATGCAAGAAGGTTTGTCTGCTTTGCGAAGCCACCAATCTGTTCAACCTTTTCTCTGATTTCATCAAAACTTGCCTGAAAGGCTTCGAAAACCTTTTCAACCTCTGCAATAGTATCTGAAACCGCACCAGAGCTTCGGTCAACGTTTTCCATTCCGTTATGAGAATCGTCAGCGGTCTGAACCAGCTTTTTAACGATTTCATCAAAAGCCTGTGTAATTTCCTCAATTGTTTGAATTCATTTTGGAAATTAGCTACCGACTCAGAAATAGCACCATATTTATCCTCTACCACCGCGAAGGATTCTCTGATAGTCTCAATACCCTGTATGGTATTGGCCTCTTCCTGCTGAAGCTTATTCTTCTGCTCAATAGAGAACCTGCCAACCTCCTTGATAGCTTTCATGCGAGATTTAATATCAACCTTTTTCTCAGGTGTTTTTGTCACCTCAACAGCTGCTTCCTCGTTTTTCTTTCTACTAAAAAGTCCCATAATGACCTCCTGCAATCCTATTCAAAGACAGCGCAAACCATAGTCTGATTTACGTGCTGCTTTTTATACTGTTCACCACCACCAACGATACCTACATGAGGGCCAACACTCTTCATGGATGTCAGGAAATCAGTCATGTAGTTTCTTTGATTAAACAACAGATGTCTATAGATGCAATTTACTGAGAAAATAAAAGAAATCTTTCCGTTTTCTTTTCTAATCTGATTTCTAGTCTCATCTCCAATTGCCTCATAATCTTTAAGCTCAAGGATTTCAATTGTATCATTCTCATTAATCTTCTTGTAATTGATTAATGAACCATTGTTGCCAATAGCATAAGGACTACTGATAAATATTTCATCACCGATTACACGGCCAAGTGGACTTACAAGCACATTATCAACCAGCTCTGAACGGCTAACCCCTGCATCCTCACAATAAACATCTGCTGCTGGACGTCCATCCAAAGTTATAAGCTCTTTATTTGCAAGATTAACCTTTGTGGCTATATGTGTCTTACCACATTCCATAGGTCCAAAGATATTTTCTGAATAGGTTCTTATCTTGCCGGATTTATTCTTAATCAGTGCATAGCAGCATGCATCTGGGTAAAGCTCACCGTCTAGCATAGCGTATCCTGTAGCACCAGCCGGATAGCCAAAGATTGTTCCACCTACAACAGGAATCTTTGCTCGCTCAAGAGCAACATTCATGGTGGTAACAAGGCGCTCCTCGTCATTTGTGCAGAACTCCAGGCACACTGTATTGCTATCCCCTGCCTGAATCTTGGACACCTTCTCCTCCATAGCTGCAATATCCGCAATAGGAACAGTTGAAAGCTTCCTGATAATTCCAACTTCAGCTGCAACATCGCTTCCAAAGCAAAGAACAATCATCCTTTTATCAGATGATTCTGACTCATAATATGAAGTTGTACTTGTGCCAATAAGAGGCACCCCTTTGTATTTCTCTGAAATCATCTTAGACGCATCCTTAAGATGCTCATAAGAACAAAGCAATATTAACAAACTTGGATTGCTAACCTTAGCAGTTGCTTCTGCTACAGCACTATTACAATCTACTTTTGTAGATGTTCCGATAGATATTTGCATGTTAACTCCTTCCCCGAAATCGACGTATTAATATATATTGAAATTTACCACATTTTAATCTTCAAAGACGTTTTTTCACATATAATTCATTAAATTGTCAGATTTCAGGGTTGAGTATCAATTATTTAAACAAATCACATATATCAAGGAGGCCATCCAGCCTTGCATATAATATCTTCTTAAGCTCCTCATCAGGCTCAGTCAAATCAGGTATCATAATAACATTACAGCCTGCCCTGTAGGCACTCATGCAGCCATTAGGAGAATCTTCTACAGCATAGGTCTCTTCTGGTGCAATGCCAAGAGTCTTGCAGGCATAGGCATAGATATCTGGAGCCGGCTTACCCTTTTCCACCATATCAGCACAAACCACTGCGTTAAAATATTCAAACAGTCCTATCTTTTTTAGATATCTATTTGCTCGCTCTCTATCGTTTGCAGTAACAAGAGATATGAAAATGTCATTTTCCCTGAGCCATTTCAACGTCTCCTTTGCACCAGGCTTTAGAGGAATCCCGTTTTTGCCAAGCATCTCTTCCACCATAGCCTTTCGATACTCTCTCACTGCCCAGTAATCAAAATCATCTCCATACCACTCCTTAAACTTTTCCACAGCAAAGGGGCGTCCCAGGGAACGAAGCTCCAGTGGCTGTTCTTCTGTCATTTCATATCCGAAGTGAGCCAGAGTCTTTGGCCAAGCCTTTTGATAGAATTTTTCTGTATCTGTGAGTGTGCCGTCCATATCAAATAAGACAGCTTTGATGTTTTTCTCTTCCATGTTCTTCATCCTTAGTTTTATATACTCTAAAACTTTAGCATTATAAATGTTTTGTGACAAGCGAAAAGCGAGTAGCCTAAATGGTTACTCGCTTTTCTTTGGGTTAAATATGTTAAATTAGATATGTTTACGTCTTAAGAATACTGTGCCACCAACAGCTGCCACTACAACTACAGCACCTGCTGCAATTGGTACAACTGGAATAGATGTTTCAGAAGCTGCTGCTGGAGCTTCCTCTTCACTGATTTCTACTGGTGTCTCCTCTTCTGTAGATGCATCTACATCAGTATCCTCTGGTGTCTCCTCTGTAATGTTTTCCTCAGAAGCTGCATCTTCGCTTTCTTCTGAAGCCACCTCTTCATCAACTACAGCTGCTACCTTCTTAGTTGCCTTTGAAGATTTTGTAGTCTTGGAAGCTGTTACATCTGCCGATTTAACATCACCTGCAAGTGGAACCTGAGGCTCAGCAACTGCTGCCTCTGCCTTAGAAGCAGATACTGACTGAGATGCTGTACCAGCACTTTGCTGTGTATTTCCTTGTGTCTCTGTCACTGAAGGAACAACGCTTGGAGTGCTAGGCTCTGATGGTGTCTCAGGAACTGATGGTGTCTCAGGAACTGATGGTTCAGAAGGCTTGGATGGTGTTTCTGGTACTGATGGCTCTACTGGAGTCTCCGACTCACCACTCTTACCAAGCTCCTCATCGCTAGGACGAACTGTTGTAACAACAGGTGCCTCATTCTGCTGTCCGTTATTATTATTAACAATATACTGAATAACAACAGGAACAGTTTTTAGCTCCTTAGCACTTACAGTCATTGGCTTAAATGCGCTTGTAAGTACATCAATCACATTAGTAATAACTGAAATGATGTCATCTGACTCTTCTGCCTCAGTAGATTCCTCCACAGTATCCTCTGAAACTGTTTCCTCAACTACCTCATCTAATACTTCCTCTGAATTTGTTTCATTGGTAACTTCTTCTGCTACTTCCTCAGTATTTTCCTCTGTAGCATCCTCTACAACATCTTCTACCTCAACCTGAGCAAAGCCTGTAAGATATTTGTCTTCAATATCAACTGCATGCCATCCGTTTCCGATATGCATCATCTTCTGTCCTGGCCATGTGCCAAATGGTTCACCTGCAGATGAGCCATCTTCCATTTTAAGCCAAGCATACATGTATACATCATCTGTATTAGTTGCATCAACCTTTGTGTAAAGTCTTGTATAACCATCTGCTACCTCTGGCTCCTCGTCAACAGGCTTAACCTGTGGCTCAGATGGAGTTGGCTCTACTGGGTCCTCTGGCTTCTCCATACCAAGATACTCTTCTACTTCCTTCTTTGATGCAAAGCCATCTGTTGTTCCAGATGTGAAATAAAGCTTGCTTCTTCCTTCCATTACATTGTCAGGAAGCTGTGTACCGTTACCATCATTAAAGATTAAATGTAAATCAGTGTTGTCAATTGCTTCGTTAGGTACGTTTGCTGCATACCAGCCGCCACCAAGGCGTGTCATCTTTGTTCCTGGCCAGTCACCGATACAGTTGTTATAATTTCCGCCCCATGCGTATACATACACACTTGACCATGCGTTTTCATCATAGAAATAAACTAACGTATTTCCTTCTTTTTCTTCAATTGTGTCACCTTCCTGGTGCTCAAAATCATAAGCTGCCTGCTCTGCTTCGGCCTTAGATGAGTATTTGTTGTTGCCCCAGAAATATACATTTGAAATGCTGTCTACCAAAAGGTTTCCTGTCTGTGAGCCTACACCAAAATCATTGAAGATAATGTTGAAATCTGAACCTGGAGCGCTATCAATAGTAAGCTTCCACCAGTTGTCTCCAACATATTCAGCCTCTTTACCTGGCCACTCTCCAAGGTCTGCTGCACCCCATGTGTACACACCAACCTTTTCCCAACCACGAGTGTTGTAGAAATATACTGTAGTCTTATCTCCGTAAATACCAAGTGCCTCTGATGCCTCATCCTTAGATGCAAATCTCTCCACCTTAAGGTTGCCACCTGGCTGATCCTCACTAAGAGCAATATAGTTCTTAGACATATCGCTCATATCGATATTCTCTGTTTGAGTGCCGTTTCCATTGTTGAAGATGATGCTAAATGACTTGTCAGTCATCATCTTTACATCAGCTCTGTACCAATAGCCACCCTCGTTTTTAGTAGCAAGTCCTGGCCAACCGCCAAATACCTGCTTGCCATCTTCGTACCATGCATATGCATATACTGTCTTCCATTCCTTTGTGTTAAAGAAGTAAACAGATTTTGTAATAACACCTAAATCATCCTCTGCTTCCTTCTTAGAAGAATAAACCTTGGCATTTTCACCTGTTACATACTTGCCTGTTTTTGGTGTGATTGTAAATTCGTCTGATTTTTCATTTCCATTTGTAAATGTTACTTTAAAGTTTGCTTCTGGGATTGTAACCTTCCACCAACCATCGCCAGTATTATCGCAAGGATAATTAACGCCATTGCAATCTGCGCTGACGCTGTCCCACTCTTTTGAGTTGAAGTAGAATAGCGTGGAATAGTCTCCCTCAGCCTGCTTGTCCAAAACAACCACTGACTGAGCTGGCACCTTACCAGTTATAACACCATCTGCTACAATAAATAATCCATCGTGACCTTCTACAGAATCAAGGTAGTTGCCATCTGCAAGATTTGTGTTTTCCTCTAAGTTAAATGCTGCATCTGAAGCATTTACGATAACAACGCCCTTTGTTCCTCTTTCAATCATAAGAACTGAATTGTCACCTGCTGGATTAACAAGATTTTCATCTTCGCCAGCCATAGCTGTTCTGAACTTGTTAACAGCTGCTACCTGTGGATCCTTGTATATATCACTACCTGCTGCGCCAAGAACATTTTCACCCCATGGGTTGTCCTTTGAGCTTCCCATTGGTCTGCTGAAGAATAATGGTGTACCATCCTTTCTTGCAGCAATGATTGACCAGGCAAGAATAACATCTGTATCATCTACTGAATTGTATGACTTGTCGTTGATGTAATTATCATGAGATTCTACCCATGTAACAAGCTTGTCAGAATCTGCTGTGTATGTAACACCATTTGTTACATCATCTGAAATCTTGTAGCTTTCAAGCTTCTTTGTTGCCACATTTCCGCTGGAGATTGCTGTTCTAAGAGCTGCGCCGTAATCGCTAGCTGTTGTTCCACCAAGCATATCCTGGTAAGCTGCTATACGAGCTGTGTCTCCCTGGAGGACCTCGCCATACACAAACAAATCAGCGTAATCCTTAGATGCATATTCATCTATGTAGCTCTTCATGTTTGGATAGAAATCATTTCTATCCTCCTGTCCTGCATACTCTGCTGGAACTCCATCATCTGGAAGTGCGATATGCTTTGCTGTATCAATTCTGAATCCATCTGCACCACAAGCTACGCAGTCCTGTAAGAATTCGTAGAAATACTGCTGGAAAGCATCACTTTCTGTATCAACATCAGGAAGACCTCCCATTGGGTCGTATGTTGTAGATACACGGTCTGAGTAATTCATAGCTCTAGATGTATCTGCACCATTGATGTGGTAAAGATTATCCTTGCCACCAACTGCATTAAGCAGTCCTTCACCAAGCTGATCAAAAACAGGTGTTGTATGGTTAGGATCGATATCTACGATAATACCGATTCCATATTTATCAGCTTCGTCGCACATAGCCTTAAATTCGTCTCTGGTTCCAAGCTGATAGTTACCAATCACCCAGTCTGTTGGCTGGTAATGATAGTACCATTTACCTGTATCGCTAAACAGTGTAAGGCCTGGCTCTGTAGACAAGCACTCATTGATTGGTGATGTCTGAACTGCTGTGTAGCCTGCTGCTGCAATATCAGGCATGTTTTCTTTAATTGTGTTAAAGTTCCATGCAAAAGCATGTAAGATTGTTCCATCATGGATTGACTCTCTGCTGACTGCAGAAGCCGCATGAACTGTGTTTAAATCCTTTACATTAGCCGTCGCTAAGCCTAAGCTTCCTGAGCTTAAGATAAGAGCGAGACTAAGTCCGGCAGAAGCTATGCGCTTTGCCCACTCTCTCATTTTCTTCATTTTTAACCTCCCATTTACCAGGACAGAAGCCTGGTTGAAATTATTATTGCGCAATTAGTTGCGCACCTTTATTTTATTGATTTACCATCAATCAACATCTAAAATATAGGGCAAAAAAAAGCTAGAGTCAACAAAAAACTCTAGCATTTTTTTGTCATCATCATAAAAGTCGCTATTTATCTGCTGCGCAACTGTGCGCAACTAAATTTAATTAACAGCCCACTTTCAGGTTCTATGGTAAGCTCATATTCATTAGAAGCATTCATGCTCCCCTCAAAGGACCTGCCAAATACATCCATATTTTCACTAGGTTCTATTGCACCAACAAGTGAAATAGGAAGCTTTATCGTCTTAGCACTTTCTTCCATAGATACAACTCCTATATACACCTCATCCTTAAAAAACCTTGCCACTGCCAAAACATAATCCTTAGCATATAAAACAAGCCTGCTACCATTTGAAAAAGAAGCCTTGTTCCTTCTTAGAGAAATAGCTTTTTTATATAGCTGCAAATACTGATTATCATCAGTTACAAGATTCCAAGGCATTTCATACCTAAAGCCCGAATCATGATATGTGTAGCCATCTATACCAAGCTCATCACCATAGTATACACAAGGTATTCCTGTCCAAAGTAGCTGTGAAATCACCACAGCCTTCACTTTTTCAAAGGAGTATCCTTCGTAATTATGAATTCTTGGAACATCATGACTGTCCACCAGATTCATCTGGGCATCTGCAATAACCTGTGGGAACTTGCTGTAATGTTCAATAGTTCTTGCCACAACATCCTCTGCTGTCATTTTGTAAGGCACCTTGGCAAGTGTTTCATTTCTTGAAACAAACAGCTCTGGCAATCCTGTAAACTGCCTTAAGATTCTACCAAATCCATAGTAGTTCATTGGTGTGTTCCACAAATCCCCCTGGAGATATTTGGTACAATCAGCCCAGTGCTCACCTATAATAAATGCATCAGGCTTTTCTTCTCTAATAGCATTACATACTTCTTTCCATAGCTCATCGCTTAGCTGCACATTATCATTTTTGGCAAAAACATCTGCCACATCAAAGCGCCAGCCATCAATGGAATAAGGTGGCTTTAACCATTTTCTTAGGACAGAACCTGGTGCTCTATAGATTAAGTCTCTTAGCTCTTCATTCCTATAATCAAGAACCGGCAGGGTCTCTACCCCGCACCATCCCATAAGAGAGTGATCATCATTTTCAAAATAGAAATGCCTTTTTTCCTTCACCCAGTTATGAGTAATTCCAGTGTGATTAATGGATATATCAAGGATTAGCTGCATATCATTTGCATGCAATGCTTTTGATAATTCCTCTAAGGCTTTATCCCCGCCGAATTCCTCATCTACATGAAAATAATCGCTACAGTCATACTTGTGATTTGAAGGTGCACTAAAAATAGGATTCAAATAAATGGCAGTAACTCCTAAATCCTTTAAATAAGGGATATGCTCTATCACCTTATACAGATTGCCCCATGCATGTGGGAAAATCTGATAAAACACTGCTCCATCAACCCATGCAGGCTGTATGAAATCAGCAAGAATTACAAAATTGTCAGCATTATCAGGCACATAGGTGGTAACTCCAGCCTGTGTGTAATAATAGATTACATTCTTTCTTACCACTACAAAATGATATGAAAGAACTGGCTCGTTAATGTCTATAGAAACCTGATAATAAGCAAGCTGCCCACGATTACCAATAGGCTTCATTTCGTGATATTCCTCAGCACCATTTCTTATCCTAAGAAGAAACACTGATGAAACATCCTCATCAAGCATTGATAACCCTATGTTGACGTTATCATTAAGCTTTGGAATTGGCTTGTCTACATAGTTTTTTGTTCCATCCGAATAAATACTCTTTGTAAATAAATCCATATTATACCTGCCTGAAAAACTAGCCTTTTACTGATCCAGATAATCCTTCTACATAGAATCTCTGTAACCATACAAAAAGAACAACTATAGGAATAGCTACTATTACTGCACCAGCTGCAAACTGAGTGTAGTAAGCATCGATTCTTCTAAAATCTGTAAGCCAGTATAAACCTACTGCTACTGTATATGAGCTTTGCTTATCTCCAAACAACATACTTGGGAAGATATAATCGCTCCATGCTGCAAGGAAAGCTCCAAGTGCCTGATATACAACGATTGACTTAGAAAGTGGCAATGTAATATGTGTAAATATCTGTAGTCTTGATGCTCCATCAATAATGGCAGCCTCATCAATAGCCCTTGGAATTGTATCGAAGAATCCCTTACTTACATGGTATCCCATGGCAGCACCTGCAGCTCCAACTACTATAAGAGCAATTAACGACTGGTTGATTCCAAGCCCCTTAAGGATGTTATAAACAGCAATAAGTGACATGAAGCCTGGGAACAAACCGATAATCATAAGGATGTTCATAAACATCTTTCTTCCTGCAAATCTGGTACGGCTTAGGATGTAGGATGTTGCAAGAATGATAAGTGTATTAATAACACAAGCGCACATTGCAACAATAAATGTGTTAAGCCACCATTTTGCAAATGGAATAACCGAATCCTTTGCAAAAAGCTTTGCAAAATTATCAAGTGTTAAGTGCTTAGGGAAGAAATAGCCTACATAGTATCCAGGCTCTGCACGAAGAGCAGTAAGCACAATCCAAAGAATTGGAAATACCCAAATAACACTCATAATTGTAAGTGCAATATATCCTCTGTTTGTCTGGGTTACTCTCATAATGAAAACAAGTGCCACGTATGAGAAAATAAGTCCAACCCAAAATCCAATGGATAAATCTTTATTCAAAAATCCCTTTGCAAGATTTCCACCTTCAAGAATCATTTTTGAAGTGAATAAAAGAAATGTCCAGAAGGCTGTGGCTAAAGCCTGCACTACCTGCCAAATCTTAAATGAAAGCTTTGTTGTCTTGATAATATTTGCTACGCAAAATGCAAATGATAATATCGTAAATACGATAGTTAAATACATAAATAATGTTAAACCAGATTTTTCATTAACCCCTGCAAGCTTAGATGCTATTGCGAAAAGATTTAGCTTGCCATCATTAATACTAGCATAAGGCAAAATCAACCCTAAAAGCACAAGCACTGAGCCTACGATAGAATGGATAAAATACTTAAGATTTAATCCTATTACTGTTCTGTTCATTAGCTAAATCCCTCCTCGTTTTTAAGTGCATTAGATCTGGAGAAAGAAACTAATGTAAATATAGCTGAGATTACAAATATGATGATACCGATGGTAGCAGCAAGGTTGTAATCGTTACTATCCTTTGTCAACTTATAAAGCCATGTAACAAGCAAATCTGTCTTACCTGCACCCTTGTAGTAATTAAGAGTCAATGGCTCTCCTGCTGTAAGGAAATAGATTGTATTAAAGTTATTAAAGTTACCAATAAGGTTAGAAATCAAATAAGGTGTTGTTACAAACCACATATATGGGAATGTAATCTTTCTAAACATCATAAATGGGCTTGCACCATCAATCTTTGCTGATTCGTAAAGCTCTCCTGGAATATTCATAAGAATTCCACTAACCATCAGCATTGTTACAGGAACACCAATCCAGAAGTTTACTATGATTACTGAAAATCTTGCCCATGTGGCATTTGATAAAAATGGCAAGGCCGAATTAGTAAAGCCCCACTGCTGCAACAGTACATTGAAGATTCCTTTTTCACCAAGCATTGTTGCCACTACTCTAAGAGAAATGAATGCAGGGATTGCCATTGTAAGTACAAAGATTGTACGCCAAACCTTCTTAAATTCTATTCCCTTTGAATTGATAATCATGGCAAGGAACATTCCGCCAAAATAGCAAGAAAATGTAGCGGCAAAGCCCCAGATAAGTGTCCATCCAAGCACTGGCCAGAAGGTAGATGATAATCTATCGCTGGTAGAAAGCAAGGTGATAAAATTCTTAATACCTACCCAATCAAAAAGATTTCCCGGTGGCTGATGATTAGAATCGTAATTAGTAAATGCCATGAGAATCATATAGATAAGTGGCATTACTGTAAACACACCAAGTCCAACTACTGGAACACTTAGGAACAAGAATCTGATATTCTTATTAGCCAAGCTTCTAACATCTTCAATAAAGCTATTGTTATGCTTGCCTTCACTGGCACGCCTCATAGCTGCCTTTCCAGATGAAATAGAAAACAACCAAAACAAAATAAATGCTATAGTAATTACTACTGTAACTACACCTGACAACAAAATAAGCATTGAGTTGTCGCCGGCAGACATTTCGTAAATACCAAGCTCTTCATTAAATGCCATACCCTGTACGTTATCACCAAGGGTGGCCAAGCCTTTTAGCCTTTCGAAACCAGAAACTATCATAAATACGATATATGATATTTCTATACCAAGAAAAATAAGTCCCTTTAAAATTTGCCCGCAGGCGGCGTTAGCCGCTCCGCAGACAACATAAGATAGTTTTGAAATAATATTTTTATTCATAATTTATTACTCTGTTAATGTACCTGTAATACTGTCTACAAGTGCATCAAGCTGCTCCTGAAGATTTGCCTTTGTAACGTCACCGTAGTAAATTCCTTCGCCAAGGGCTTTCATTGGATCCCAGTAATCACCCATCTTAGGAATACTTGGCTGATTAGTTGCCTTAGCTGCCTGTGCATTAAGAGCTGCAGCAACGAAATCTGCCTGGATTTCTTCACTTGATGCAAGTGACTCAAGCACTGGAATATCACCCTGCTCTTGATATCTTGTAAGACAGCTTTCTGCGTTACCCATGTATACTGCAAGCTGCTGTGCAGCAAGTGGATACTGTGTATTAGACTTAACTGTGATTGTCTTGAAATCAACAAAGTTAGAAAGCTGAACTTCCTTGCCACCAATAGTAGCTGTTGGAAGCGCTACAGCACCAAGGCTATCACCAAGTGCCTCTCTAAACTCTGGAGC
>JAGBJE010000278.1 GCA_017934625.1 Pseudobutyrivibrio sp.
ACATATGATCATAATCTTATCCGAGGCAGGATTTGTCTTCTTTTTTCTCCAATCACTAACTGTACTCTCTGGAATTCCAGTAAGCTTAGCAAATTCCTTTTGTGTCATTCTCTTTTCATCTAGTAATTGAAGTATTCTTTCGCTTGCTGTCATACAACAACTCCTTTACCAAACTACATTGACATCATATTTAGGTATAATTGTATCTCGTGTTACTAGAACCATATCTTCTGTAATGGCCTGGGATACTATCAACCTATCGAAAGGATCTCTATGTATATCTGGCAATATTTTTATATAATCTAAATGCTCTGCTCGTATAGGAAGTATTGTAATATCTACTTCTTTGCACTTAGATGCCAATTGCTCTATTGAGACATCAATATCTAGTTTTCCCAAAGATTGCTTTATCGCTATCTCCCATAGAGAAGCAATGCTAACATAAACATCTTTCTCAGACTTTATTAATTTAAGCGCTTCTTCTGATAAGTTTGAATCATCAAACATAAACCATATCAATGCATGGGTGTCAATCAAACACATCACATATACTCCTTAAATTCATCAATTGAATCGTCAAAATCCTCTGCCATATAGTTTAGCTTCCCTTTCAGCATATTTGACTCTCTATATTTTGTTTTTGAATTATACTTAGTTTTGAGAAATCTAACAAAATCAACTACTTCGGCCATATCGCTTTCATTTAACCCTTTTACTTCTTCTAATAGTTCTGCATATGCCATAAGCTAACCTCCTCTAGACTGATATTCTAAACCTTTATAACAGTTCTCCCTATCCCAATTCTATCATGTGTCTATTTGCATATACTATATTCTTTTGCATTTTACTCATATTCTAATTAATACTATTATACGTATTATGGCAGTGAAATAATAAGCTGTCAATCCAAATTTGTGTTAACCTTAACTTCCTGAAAAAGTTCCACTCAAAATCAATTTTTAGGCTTTCTGCCCCTCTTCTTTTGAGTCATTTTTGTCAACTGGTCTTCAGTCATTCCTGATTTCAAAAACTCAACTACTTCCTCATATGACCTGCCGCTGTTTGTGAAAAGTTTCATCAGCTCTTCACTCTGCATAGCCTTTTTCTTTGCCATAAGCTCCTGCAGCTCTGCAACTGCAGCATCATATTTTTCTTTTGTTTTTACAACATTATCCTGAGCTTTCTTAATCTTTTCATCTATAGCAACAACTTGTCCTCTTGCCATTACACTACCTCCTTCTTTGTAACTTCATCAACAATCTTTAATCTCTCACTGATTCGATTTGCAGCTTTCTTTACATCAGCCACTGTAAGTCCAAATGCACTAAGTATAGTCTTTTGGGTTGCTGTAACTGCATGATCCAATCTGTAGATTCTGTCCAGTCCTCTAATCATTTCAATCTTTTCTAATTCTCTGATTGAAGCTGGAACATTCATATAATTTTGATTGTTACCTGTATCTTCTTTTTCGTCTTTCAGAAGCGTGTAATATTTACTTCTTACTATGAGAGCAACAAACTCTATAAATGTCTTTGCTGAAGTAGACTCATCAGTGTATGTTCTCATACTCCTATTCCCAAGGAATGACTTATCACTAAGGAACAGTTTTTCCGATGCATCTCTACTCTTGTAAAGTTCAATAGCCTCCTCTGCAGTCATCTTCTGCGATGTAACAATTACAAAATATCCGCAAAGAGCTATTTCTCTTTCAATAACATCTTCCTTTTCTTTTGCAAATAGGAAAACACCATCTTTTTCACTTATAAAAGGTTCAAAGTATTCCTGTATTCTTTCACCAGGTTCATAAACCTTTCCCTGCTGTTCTTTTAAGAACTTTGCAAGTTTTTCAATCTTGACCTCAACCTGTTCTGTCTCTGCAGCAAGCTTCCCATTGCTGTGATAGATATGAAAATATCTGTCTTTTTCATCAGTAACATAAAGCTTTCTTTTTACTGTAGTGCCGTAAACACCATATTTCCTTATACTGCAGCTTCTTGAGCCTTCAAATGTGCCTTTGTGCTCAAGAATTAGGCTGTTAACAAGATTTGACATACCCTTAACCATAATTACAAAATCATAGCCACATTTATCCATGTACTCTATGTTTTCACGGCTGAAATATCCTCTATCGAGGATGAAGCCAACCTTCTTGTAACCATAGCCTTGGGCCTTTTCCAGTGTGTATTGCAACTGGGATATATCTACAATACTACCAGGATATTCCTCATAGAAAAGAGGTTCTCTGTTTGTAGTATCATAAGCAATTGAATAATTAAAAATTGGCAGTTCTTTGTCATCCTTTGCATGACCGTATTCAACTAATCGAATATCTCCTGCCTGACAGTTTTTGTTTGTAGAATCATATGAAATATAAATCTTTTCCCTGTGATCCCTGTTCTCATTCCAGTCATTCAAAAAGCCAACTCTCTGGTCAACTGTAATCTTTGAAAGAAAATCTGAAATCTTACTGTCGCTGTATATATGTAATCCCGAATCAAACAATGGATGTGCGTATGCATAGTCAGGATAATACTGACCTACATTGCTTTCGCAGACAATTGTATAAAGCATTAAATCAAGGAATAACTCTGCATCATTTCTACTGAAGTATCTTAAGAGCATCTCTGGAATGCCATAGTCCTCTATAATCTTTCTAAGGACTACATATGCTCCGATTCTTAAGCAGCTGCTTCTCTTGGATTCAAATCTTTCATCTGGAAGTTCTACCTCTGGAAAGTATGTCAGGAAATTTTGATTAGGCTGCATCATGGATGCATCTTCCTTCGACTGCTTTCCTATGGTTGCCCTTTTTGGAATGTTGAACTTCCTTTTAGAGTCATACTCCCTGCCATACTCGAAGTTTATGTAGGTGATTCCATTTTTGGTTTTTCGAGTAATTTTGCCACTTACTTCTGGTATCTTCACGAGAAAATCTAGGTACATAATTTACCTCCGTTTTTTGAGTGGTACTTCCTACTCATTATTATACTAAATTTTCTCGATTTTGGCAACGATTTCGCCGAATTTCCCGCGTATTTTCGGGCTTTTTCAAGATTTTGAGGGTCACTCAGAATCTTGAGTGGAACTTTCTACAGGAAGCTCAGAGTTAATCAACAGCTTTTCATTTCAATCCATTTGTAACATTTTTGTAATGGGGTCAGGCACCAATGTCTCATTAACTAATCCCTCCTAAACAAATCCCTAGTATAAACCTTCTCCTTCACATCATCTAAGCAAGAATCGTATCTATTAGCAATAATACTATGACTCAACCTCTTAAACTCAGCCAAATCATTCACAACCCTACTACCAAAGAATGTTGTACCATCCTCAAGAGTTGGCTCGTAAATGATGACAGTAGCACCTTTAGCCTTAATTCGCTTCATTACTCCCTGAATAGAACTTTGGCGGAAGTTATCTGAATTTGACTTCATAGTAAGACGATAAACACCAACAACTACCTCATGTTCCTTTTCACTGTTCCACTGTTCGTTAGCTCCATAGCCGCCAGCTAATTCTAGGACACGTTCCGCAATGAAATCCTTTCTGGTACGATTTGACTCTACAATAGCACTCATCATCTCCTGTGGCACGTCAGCATAGTTAGCCAAAAGCTGCTTTGTATCCTTAGGTAAACAGTACCCACCATAACCAAACGAAGGATTGTTGTAATGTGTGCCAATTCTTGGATCGAGGCAAACACCTTCAATGATTTTCTTTGTATCCAAGCCCTTCATTTCTGCATAAGTATCAAGCTCATTGAAATAGCTAACTCGAAGCGCTAAATAGGTATTTGCAAAAAGCTTAACTGCCTCAGCTTCAGTGAACCCCATATAGAGAACATCGATGTCCTCCTTTTCTGCCCCTTCTACTAATAAGTTAGCAAACTGATGAGACGCTTCTACCAAACGACTATCTCTTTTATCTGTAGATACTATTATTCTTGAAGGATAAAGATTATCGTAAAGAGCCTTAGACTCCCTCAAAAATTCTGGGCTAAAAATGATGTTTGAAGTATTATACTTTTTTCGTACTGACTCTGTATATCCAACGGGTATAGTACTCTTTATAACCATTATTGCATTTGGATTTACAGACAAAACTAACTCTATAACCTGTTCTAC
Organism: Pseudobutyrivibrio sp.; assembly: GCA_017934625.1. GTDB lineage: Bacteria > Bacillota > Clostridia > Lachnospirales > Lachnospiraceae > Pseudobutyrivibrio. Next base: position 4,125 of record JAGBJE010000278.1, read on the forward strand.
TGCAGATGTGTCAAAATAATTCAATTTACTGTCATAATTTGTAGGTGCTGCAATAATTACAAATTCTGCATCCTTATATGCAGCTACTCCATCGAGAGTTGCTGTTAAATCTAATTCTTTCTCAACTAAAAATTTTTCGATATATTCATCTTGTATAGGCGACTTTTTAGCATTTATTAAATCAACCTTTTCTGGGATAACATCCACAGCTGTTACATGATTATTTTTCGATAAAAGCACGGCTAGAGACAGACCAACATAGCCCGTCCCAGCAACAGCTATTCTTTTATTCATCGTGATTTCTCCATAATTGTGTCAATATACTTTCTAACACAATCTTTTTCTTTTTTATTATAACTATTATTCTCTTTTTCATATATTACAAGAGATGAGATTATCATTCCATATATAAAAAGTCCTAATGCCCAAATATATTTGCTAGTAATAGCAGAAGCCTCAAACATAAAATGATAATTAAATAAGACAAATGCAACTATTAATATATAATCCACTATATCTTTATTTCGTTTTCTAATCATTTTCACAAAGCAATATATTGACCATATTTCAAATACCCCCAGTAAACCAAGCACTACAATCCCATAATCTCTTGCGTAGTCTAACCACATAGAATGAGATGTGTTTATCCCTAAATAATTCTCTTTTGATGCTATCCACTGCAACCCATATTTCATTCCAAATTGAAGTTTCAAAGCCTCTTTTATTAATCCTAACCTTCCATCCGTAATTACTGGATAAAGAATTATCCCTGTAAATAATATTGTAATTACTACAGATTTTACTTTATCTATTCGGATTCGATAAAAAACCGTACCTATTATCATTGCTAACGGCATAATCATAAACGCTATAAACACACTTTTATCAACAACTTTATATGTAAACGGTTCAGTATACATATCAAACTTAAAATATTCCGTCTTAGCAGATATCACATACATACAAATAGCCATTATCACATTTATTATTGAAATAATAGATAAAGCTAAAACTCTATAACGTTTATTATAAATACGCCCTCCTAGAATATAAGCAACCGTCGGAATAATTGCTGCCCATATTAATTCCAGTCTATCGCTCCACCAATCCATATACAAACTAGTTAATATTCCAAATGACAGAACCCCATAACCAAATGCTAAATATCTATTTTCATTTCTTAAGAATTCTTCATTAAAGTACCTATAATCCCACGTTTCTGCAACACAACCTATACCACTAACCAATCCACATATGAAGAAAAATGGAAGTAACAAGTCTTGATGCATAATATATACTGGCTCATACATTCCATAAATAAACATAGCAAACTCTGACGAAATTGCAAAATATAACACCGGATAATCATTACCATACTTTATTATGACACGTAATGAATTAAAAATCATAACCAGCATAAATAATACAAGTAACAAAAAAACAATAATATCATAATATCTTGCAAAATCTATCCACGCACTATGTGTTGTATCTAAATCTGTGATATCTGCAATATTCCATCCACCTTTTTGCATTAAGAATGCTCTTTTTAGACCTATAGCCCACATTTGAATCCTTACATTATTAATTACTCCTCCATTCCTATTTAAATAATAAGAATTGTTATATAAATCACCTACGCCTGCTATATTATTTAGATACATATAGTAAACTATACAAACAGCCAATATTATGGTTCCAATTATTCCCCAAACAACTATTTTGTGCCTTTTAGAAAAATGAGAGTAATTTGCCACCAAATAAATAAGTGCCATAATAGAAAACATTAGTAACATCATAGCAAGTACAGTTCTCCCGCCAAAACAAGTATTCACTAATACCGCTATAAAAGATAGCATAATTACTAAAATGGGAAAATATCGCTTTTTCTTCCTAATTAGTATGCTAAAAAATAATGCTCCAACAATCATCAAAAATCCATTATTCCAGTTATTCCTTGTTCCATCTGTAGCTGCGTTCCAAAAAGAACGCCACTTCACAAATATAAGTATCTGTTCATTATTCTGCTTATATAAACCATATATAAAATACCCTAAATAATTCAATACGCCTTGAATATACATACCTAAAGCCATTAGTAATAAGATTGTATAGTTTCTATTGTTCAAACAATTCTTCTTATTTCCTACACAAACTTTGCCTAGCATATATGTACTTGGAACAACCCAAGCATATGGAAGAAAATCAAATGTTTCAGTTTGGCCTTCTAGGAAAATATGTTTATATATTCCTATAAAGAAAAATACAATATAAAGAAGTAAAAATTTAAAATCTATGGGTTGATAACGCAACTGCGGATTTAATAAAAAATATCCAAGAAAAACAGCTATAATTCCGAAAAAATGAGGACTTTCTATTA
>JAGBJE010000279.1 GCA_017934625.1 Pseudobutyrivibrio sp.
ATATTTTCTTGGCAAGCGTATGCAGACACGCCAGGATGAGCAGAAGGCACAGATGGATGCTGTTGCACAGCAGGTTTCAATGCTTATCATTGATAAGAAGCGTATGAAGCTTAAGGATGCAGGGCTTCCAGAGGCAGTTGTAGCTAATACACCATGGTATGCTAAGGGTTCTAAGATTCCTGTTGTTAAGGCTAAGGTAGGCCCACAGGTTATGACACTTATTTGTGATGCTCAGATTTTTGATGACATCCCTGTTAAGAAGGAAGTTAAGGCTACTGTTTCAGGCCTCTACATCACAAAGGTTAAGGGCTTACACGGTAAGACAGAGCAGAAGGACACTAAGAAGAAAAAGGGTGGCCTTAGAGCTTGGGCTCTTAAGAAGCAGGCAGAGCTTAACGAGCAGTCGAAGAATAAATAAATCATATAAACACAAAGCGCTAGCGAAGAAATATCGCTGGCGCTATTTTTTGCCTGGAATTTCCAAGTAAACTGTCAAAAGTTGCGCATAAATTGCGCAATAATAATGGTAAAATCAGACAAATTGGTTCGTAAATTTTTGTAATTGTCTACGAAAAATAAAAAATAGATTGACTAAAGTGAGTATTATCAGCTAATATTTTCTTTGTTAACAGCTGGAAACGTTTCCACAACCAAGAAAATGCGCAACGCATTGCGCAAAAAGTCGACTGAAACAAAAGGTAACGAAGAAAATGATAACAGGTATTGGGAGGATAACATGTCAAATAAAAGAATAAGCAAAGGTATTCTGTCTTTATTGATGGCCGCTGGTATTGTGGCTACAAGCTTTGTAAGCGCACCTAAGGTAGAGGCTGCTTCGCTAAATAGCTATGGATTGGCAACAAACATCAAGGATGGAAATATTCTTCATTGCTTTGATTGGACTTATCAGCAGATTATTGATGAGCTGCCAAACATTGCATCAGCAGGCTTCACATCTGTACAGACATCGCCAGCACAGGCAGCCCGCACAGATGACGGCACTTGGTATTATCTATATCAGCCAAGTGGTTTTTATGTAGGAAATGCAGGCCTTGGCTCAGAAGATGATTTAAAGCGTTTGTGTTCTGAGGCAGATAAATATGGAATTAAGATTATAGTTGATGTGGTTGCTAACCACTTGGCTGGTGATCATACATACATCGATGATAGCCTAAAACCATATGAGTATTGGCACAATTGTTATGGTGGTATAGATTACAACAACAGATATGAAATCACTCACCATAACATAGGAATGCCAGATATTAATTCAGAAAACTCATATGTACAGCAGAAGGTTCAGTGGTATATATCACAGCTTAAGTCTGACGGTGTAGATGGAATCAGATGGGATGCTGCAAAGCATATTTCATTACCATCAGAGGGATGTGGTTTTTGGAGCTCAGTAATCGATAAATCGATGTTCAATTACGGCGAGATTCTTGATAGACCTGTTTGCAACAATGATGGCTACGCAAATTCACTGATGAGTGAATACACAGATTACATGTCAGTTTCAGATGCTGTATATAGCAGAAGCGTCATGCAGGCTATCAATAGTGGCAGCGTTCCAACAGGCTATGGCTTCTGGACATTGGTAAATGGTATTGAGGATGATGAAGTAGTATATTTCGCAGAGACACACGATACATATTCTAACAATACAAATGAAGATGGCTGGACAAAGTACATCGACCAGAACAAGGTAGACAGAGCTTATGCAATCGTTGCATCAAAGGCAAATGCTTCAGCACTTTATTTTTCAAGACCATATGCTACAGAAAAGACAGCTATTAAGATTGGTGCAAAGGGAAGCACAAGCTTTAAGAACCCTGAAATTGCTGCAGTAAACAAGCTTCATAATCAGTGCGCAGGGGAAAGCGAATACTACAGCACAACAGGAAATGTGGCAGTGGTAGCCAGACAGACAGGTGCAACACTTGTACTTGGATCAGGTTGCAATCAAACAGTTACTGTAAACAATGCAGGCTCTCAGCTTCAGCCAGGTACATACAAGGATGCAGTTAGTGGTTCTACATTTGAGGTTACAGCATCAAGCATCTCAGGCTACATTGGATTATCAGGCATTGCGGTACTATTACAGGAGGAAACAAATCCTGATACACCAGTAAATCCAGACGAACCAGACAATCCTATTGATGAGCCAGATGTAGTAAAGCTCTATTTTAGCAACAACTATAATTGGAATCAGGTATATGCTTATACATGGGGCGGTTCATCAGAAGGCAAGGCTTGGCCAGGTGAGGCTATGACATATGTTAAACAAAATGAGTTTAACGAAAGCATATATAGCATTACAGTGCCAAACGACATTGATGGATTAATCTTCACAGATGGAAATGGAAATCAAACAATCGATATTAAGGGTGATTTCACTGATGGATTGGGATATTACATTTCTGGAACTTCTTCTAATAAATATACTGTAGGTACATATAGTTATCAGTAAGGATAAAAGCTAGGGCGCAGTCTAATTAGGGCTGCGCCTGATTTTTATTTAATTTTTCGCAAAAATGATAGAAATGTCACACAATTTTACATGATAAGTGTTAAAATAATACACAGTATAATAAATATTAGGAGGAATTATGGGGAATAAAGTAGGAATTAGAAAATTTTGTTTTGGCTTTTTGGTGTTTGCAATGGCTATAGTTTTTGTTCCAGAAATAAAGGCGGAGGCGGCAACTAATGAAGAGCTTCAGGCTGTTTCCAAAATATTTGATGCTAATTATTATGCTATGATGTATCCTGATGTGGCTGCGAGAGGGGGTGGAAGCCCTTTATATCTATTAAATCATTATATATATCACGGTGTTAATGAAGGCAGAAATGCCAGTGCGACATTTAACGCTACTGATTATAAGAATAGATATCCAGATTTGGCAGCTATGTACGGCGACAATATGCTGGCCTACGCTGTACACTATGGTGTCGCAGGTGCTGCAGAGGGAAGAGATGGAACACCAGCTACTGGCGTGGTAGAAGTAGTTCCACCTACCAATGTTAAGCTTCTTGGAGTATACTGCACAGATTATGATGCTACTGCGCCTAGAGGTAGCAATATAGCTACAGCAGCAAAGAATATTGGTGTTAAGGTGCTTGCTCCGGGACAGACATTTTCTGCATCCAACAGTATCGGACCACGTACTTCAGCTAATGGCTTCGTAGAGGCTCCAGTATTCATTGCAAAACAGCATGCAATGGGCTTGGGCGGTGGAGTCTGCCAGGTATCATCGACCATATATGCAGCCACCAAGATGGCGGGAATAAGTGTTTCAGAAAGACACCCACACTCACTGCCGGTGTATTATCTGCCAGAAGGCTGGGATGCTACTATTTCATGGGGGTCTTTGGATTTAAAATTTGCAAATCCGTATGATACAAATATGCTTGTATGTGTTATGGCAGATACAGGAAAATTAACGGCAGCGTTATATTTAGAACAATAAAAATAATTAATGGTAGATATATAACTATATTCATGATATAATCACTCTAGTTTTTTGTATTTAGAGGGAATAAGTGTGGAAGAGTTACGTAGTAAACAGTCTCCAGAGGTTGTGGAGCTGATAAAGGGAATTGATAAAGCAAGAGGTGTAGATCCTGAAAAGCACTTGGATTTGTCATGCGATTTGTTTGATTTGGCCTATGAATGCGGGAATGAGGACCTTAAGAATTATGCGAGCTGTGTTTTAGGTGACGCGTGCTGCAAGAATGGTGATTTTTCGCAGGGATTGTACTATCTTTCAGCTGGCGTTCAGGCTGTATCTAAGACTGATGAATACCAGCTTACTTGCCGCTGCTATAATGAGCTTGGAATCATTTTTAGAAGCGAGAGCCATTTCATTACAGCGGAGGAGTACTTTATCAATTGTATAGAGCTGGCAAGGGCGAACCGTCTGTATTCTGATGAAGCAGTGGCTTGCTCTAATTTTGCTTCATTGTGCTATGAAATGGATGCGGCATTTCAAGCGCTGGAGTACAGCTATAGGGCTATTGAATGCTGTACCTTTATTGAGGATGAAGAGCTTAAGAATACCTTTATGGTTACAAATTATGCTTTTATAGTGAAGCTTTATGTAGAATTGGGCGAAAATGAAAAGGCCAATGAAAGCTTCGTTGAAATGGAAAAGATTATTGAAAAGGAGCCTGATTTCAATGATAACCTAAGTGTTTTGTTAGCCCGTCTGTATTATTTTAGATTTAGAAATGATAATCTTAACAGTCAGATTATGAAGCAAAAATGTTTAGAGGCATTTTATTCATGTGATGATTGTATATTATATTTTGATGAGACTAAGGCTTTTATAAGCCTAATGATGGAAGATAATGAGTATGCTGAGCTTGAGAGCATGTTTGAGCATATTGAAAAGATTGTTCCAAAGCAAGAGTGTGTAGATTTACATCTTTATATTGAAAACTGTCGAATAATCATATATAAGACAGTAGATGATGATAAGAAATTGGCCAAAAGTCTTAGCCACTACCATTTATATAGCGAACAAAAGAATGAAGATAGCAGGCGTTCTTTTATTGCCACTCTTCGACTTCGTTCAGAGCTTGCGCAGGAGAAGACTCAGAATTTATTCTTGCTTGCAGCAGCTGAGACAGATTCCCTTACTGGCATTGCAAACAGACTTAAGATGAATGCAGTGGTAGATGAGCTGTTTGAAATGGCAAATAAGGAGCAAAAGCATCTTGGTGTAGAGATGATGGACGTAGATTATTTTAAAGAGGTAAATGATACCTACGGACATTCTAAGGGTGATGAGCTGTTAGTATCTCTGGCCAATGTATTAAAGGAAATCACAGATAATAAGATTTTTGTTGCCCGCTATGGTGGCGATGAGTTTGTAATTTTTTATTATGATATGACCGATGCAGAAATTATTGAAAAGGCACATTTGATAAAAGAATCTATCAAAAACACCAGTGAAAAGATGGGACTTAATGGTGTTTCAGTATCCCAGGGAATAGTTAATCATGTGCCACGACCTCTTAACAGAGCATGGGATTACCTGAATGCAGCGGACTTAACACTATACTTTGTAAAGAATCACGGTAAGGATGATGTAAAGCTTGTTCATAGAGCAACAGATTTGGAAACCGGAAATTGGAACTAAGGTTTTGACTTTTACCAGTATTATTATTAAAATATGTATTAATTAGACAGAAGGCGATTTTTAGTCTTCTGTCAATTTATGTAAAGGGGAATATATGCTATGGCAAAGCTGTACTACTACTACGGTGCAATGGGCTCGTCAAAGACTGCTAATGCACTGATGACACATTTCAATTATGAGGAGGTTGGACAAAATGCGCTTCTTGTTAAGCCAAAGCTTGATACAAGAGATGGGGAGCGTATAGTTCGCTCTAGAATAGGTCTTCAGAATGAATGTGTTTTTCTGGAAGATTTAATTGAAATGGATGAGGAAGAAATCAAAAAATATGATTGTATCATCGTTGATGAGGTGCAGTTTGCAACACCTGAGCAAATTGATTATCTTTCTGATATTGTTGATTTCATGGATGTTCCTGTGGTGGCTTATGGACTTAGGGCTGATTTTAGAAATAAGCTTTTCCCAGGCTCTGAGAGGCTGATTGCTATAGCTGATGTTATTCACGAGGTTAAGACTGTCTGCTGGTGTGGTCATAAGGCAACCTGCAACTGTAGGTATAATGAGAACGGAATTGTTCGTTCAGGTCCACAGGTGATGCTGGGCGCAAATGACTCATATATTGCATTATGCCGTAAGCATTTTAAGCTAGGACAGTTAGCCCCAAGCGAGAAAGAGGAGTGCTAATGACATTTAGTTTATCAATCACATTGATATTTTTTGCTTTTGTTGCAATATGGATACAGATTCCAGGAATGTTGTTTGAGGAGATACTTCTGCCAAGGCGTTTGAAGCTTTCCACAAGGCTGTTAGCTTCATTCTTTATAGGCTTCATATACATGGCGACACTGTATTTCGTGGAATCACTGGTTAAGCTGAATGGCTTGATTATGGTGGCAGGTCCTATTACTACAATAGTTGCAATAATTGTTTACATCAAAAAAGGTCGCCCTTCATTTTATAATGCAGGCGAACATTTTAGATGGACTGGAATAATTATATTTGGATTTATTTATTTGGCTTCAGTCCTTAATTTCCAACTGAAATACGTTGGAGCGCTAGGTGGACAGACTATTCAGGTATATCACGATTATCTGTTTCATACAGGAAATATTATTTCTCTTAGTAGATCATTTCCAAATACTGATATTCGTATAGATGGCCTAACATTCTATTATCATTATTTCTTCGAATTGATATTTGCAATGTGTAAGCACATCTTTAAGATGGATGCATTTAGATTGTACATGAATGGAAATGCTCTTATTTGTGCACTGCCAACAACATTGGCTCTTGTTACATTGGGAGAAAGAATTAAGGGGCCGAAAATTACAAATAGATTTAATTATTTTGTATATTGCGCTGGAACATTGGCTTCGTGCATATGTGTTATGCCACTGAATATCGTAGGAGTAAAGCTTCCATTTTCATGGTTGGATAATCATTTGTTCAGTAATGGAAATGCTCTTGGGCTGGCTATGTCATTATCCATACTTGTGGTGGATATACTTGTGGAAGTATGGTACGACAAATTAGATGGAAGAGTATTGATAGCACTGTATCTGTTGTTTGCAACAGCAACTGGATTTAAGGGCACCACAGGAATACTTCTTGTGGCAATTACCTGGTCGGTGTTTATTATCGAGGCTTTTATACTTAAAAAATTTCATATGCCAAGATTTTTGTATGCTGTAGCAGGTACGCTTGGGTTTGTTTTGACATACATTATTGTGACTGTCGGGCTTAATTCTTCGGGCTCTAACAATAGAGCAATGCAGCTTACACCAGAAGGAACAATAGATTCTAGCCGAATAGGACAGGTTATTACCAAGCTTGGGTTTGATTATATGTCGTTCCCTTGGGTGGTTATAGCAGTCGTTATTTGCGGAATATGTATCGTTGGACCGTTATTTATAGCATTTGTAGGATTTAGTATAGAGAAATTTACCACGCTTTTTAAAGAAGGTGTAATTGGGGACATTTTCGACTGGTTCGCTATTGGCTCTATCATAATGGGTGTTGTGGGCTTTTGCTTTATCAGTGTTCCGGGCTTGTCTCAGGGCTATTTTGTTATTACAAATGCAGGATTTATTTTCTATTGTGCTATCAGGTATATAATTGAACATCGCAAAACTCTGGTAGCGTATTTTACGATGACTTTTTTAGCTGTCGGAGCATTGTTTTTGGTAGTGGATTTGGCATATTTTTGCTACGATGATGTTAAGCAAAATGCAGTTTTTGAGAAAGAAGCAGGTGATGAGCCAAGCCTGGTATCTGCCAATACTTTAGATGCTTACTTATGGCTTAGAGATAACACAGATGAAGAGGATAAGGTTGCTGTAGATAGACTTTCAGAAGAGACAGATTACAGAAGCATTTACTTTTACTGTAGTGCCTTCTCTGAGAGACAGTGTTATCTTGAAGGCTATGATTATTCAGATGTGACTGAAAGGCAGATAGAAGCCATGCGCTCTATCAATGAAAAGTTTTACAGTAACAATGCAGCAGAGGCTGAGACTGCACTTAATATGAACGACATAGATTATCTGGTTGTTACCAAAATGGGACATCCTGGCTATAAGTCAAATAGTCGCAAGCTTGAATTAGTATATGAAAATGATGAGGTTAGCGTTTATAAATTTAATTGCAAGGATGGCCTCACAGCTGTTAAATAAAGGTTTGGTAGAAAAGAATGATAAAAGATATTATTTCAAACAAAAAGCTTATATCAAAGCTTGCAAAGAACGATTTTAAGCAGAAGTTTGCAGGCTCTACATTAGGTGTTATTTGGGCTTTTGTACAGCCTGTAATCACGGTGCTTGTGTACTGGATAGTTTTTGATAAGGCTCTTAACCAGGGAACACAGGGCACTAAGGCAGGCATCAGTGCACCGTTTGTATTTTGGCTTTCTGCTGGTATTGTGCCTTGGTTTTATTTCAGTGAGGTTTTATCTGCTGGAACGATAGTGCTTCACGAATATAATTACCTGGTAAAGAAGGTTGTATTCCCAATCAATGTACTTCCAATAGTTAAATCTATATCATCAGTTTTTGTACACGGATTTTTTGCACTATTTACATTGATCGTAGGGCTTCTTTATGGCTTTGGAATCACACCATACATATTGCAGCTTGTATATTATTTCATAGCAATGATGGCTCTTGTTATTGGGCTTATATACCTTAGTAGCGCCCTTTGTGTATTTTTCAAGGATATGGCTCAGCTTGTAAACATATTCTTGCAGGTGGGTATCTGGGCAACACCAATCATGTGGAACTTTGATACAATGGTTGATAAGATACCTGGATGGCTTGTCATTTTGTTAGAGCTTAACCCAATGTATTACATTACAAGTGGCTATCGTGATAGCTTTATCTCACAGACAGGATTCTGGACTAAGCCATGGCTTACACTGTACTTCTGGTGCTTTACAATAGTGGTATTTGCTATAGGTACTCACGTGTTTAAAAAGCTTCAGCCACAATTTGCAGATGCTCTATAGGAATTTGCAAGGAAAGCGCAATACAGAATATTTAATAAAAAATGTCCGATGATTTCGGGCATTTTTTTTGTGTCAGCTTTATGCGTGTAATTTGATTAAGTGGTAAAATATAAGTAACTAGAGAGAGGGGGCTTGCTTATGGGGAAAATACATTTTTTCAAAGTAGGGAGAACTATAGCGGTCAGCATGGTTGCCTTACTTTGTTCTTTTATTGTCGCAAGTGAATTCTTTTATTTACCCGCTGATGCAGATGAGGATATAGTGGTTCAGATTGTAGCACACCGCGGTTATTCTGGCGCCTATCCGGAAAACACACTTAGCGCCTTTGCTGGTGCCTATGCATGCGGAGCAAAAACAGTAGAATTCGATGTTAGAAAAACCAAGGATGGGGAACTAGTGATTTATCATGATGATACCTTGGAGAGACTAACAGGAGACAAGACCACAGTTGCAGATCACACATATGAGGAGCTTTTGCAATTAGATGCCGGGGAATGGTTCGACAGGGATTACAGCCGTGAACGCATTCCAACATTAGACCAGACATTGAATTTGCTTAGCACCACAAATATGCGAGTATTCTGTGAACTGAAAAATATCGGTGACGACCCGGATTTTGCAAGACAGGTTTACGAAAAATGCGCACAGTATGATATGCTAGGCCGAATTGTATTTTTGTCATTTAACTACGATTATTTGTCATCAATCAAGGAAATCAATCCATATCAGCCTATCATGGTGCTGGCTTCATTTGGTAAATCAACATTGCCAACCAAATACCCGGCAGAGTATTACGGAGTCAATATGAAGACTCTTACACCAAAAACAATCAAGGCTATCCACGAGGCTGGTAGCAAGGTTTACACCTACGCACCGGAGAATAAGGGACAAATGCTTTCCCTTCAGCGTCTTGGTGTGGATGGCGTGATAACCGATTACGCAGATATGAGTGCGTTGTAACAACTAAATAGCTTTGGGGCACTGAATAATATTCGGTGCCTCTTTTATTATGTTCGCCATGAGATAGAAAATATGATAAAATATAACGGAATACGTAAGATTGGAGATAACATGAGCGATTTCGTTATAAATGTGGAGCATGTAGACAAGGTATACAAGCTTTACGATAGCAATAGAGCCAGAGTGGCAGACACTTTGGGGCTTTCAAGGAAAAAGAATTATAAGGAGCATTACGCTCTTAAGGATATGTCCTTCACTGTTAAAAGGGGTGAGTGCGTAGGCCTTATTGGAACTAACGGTTCTGGTAAGTCCACTATTCTAAAGATTATCACAGGAGTGCTTTCTCCTACAGCAGGTGAGGTTACTGTAGATGGTCGTATTTCAGCGTTACTAGAGCTTGGCGCAGGCTTTAATCAGGAATATACAGGTATGGAGAATATCTACCTTAACGGAACCATGCTTGGTTATTCCAAGGAAGAGATTGATGAGAAGCTTGATGATATTCTTAGCTTTGCAGATATAGGAGATTTTGTTTTCCAGCCAGTCAAGACATATTCAAGCGGTATGTTTGTGCGTCTTGCATTTGCGGTTGCTATTAATATCGATCCAGAAATCTTAATAGTAGATGAGGCTCTTTCTGTAGGTGATGTATTCTTCCAGGCTAAGTGTTACAAGAAGTTCGAGGAATTTAAGGCAGCAGGTAAGACAATACTTTTCGTATCCCATGACCTTGGCGCTATCAGCAAATACTGCGATAAGGCAGTGCTTATCAACAAGGGCGATAAGGTGGCTGAGGGCACACCTAAGGATATGATTGATATCTACAAGAAGATATTAGTAGGCCAGGAGCCAGCACTTAACAGTAAGGTGGATATGGCAGACGGGTTTTCAGCAGATGGTGGCAAGCATGACGATACAGCAGATAATGGCACCACATGGAAATCCAACTATCAGCTTAATCCTAACGTAAATGAATACGGTGATGGACGTGCTTCTATTGTGGATTTTGCAATCATAGATGATAACGGAAATTACACCAATGCCATTATGAAGGGCAGTACCTTTACGGTTAAGTCCAAGGTGCATTTCAATACAGATATAGAAAACCCTATTTTCACACTTACCTTTAAGACACTGAAGGGAATAGATGTTACAGGTACAAACACTATGTACGAAAAGTGTGACGTGGGACTTTGCAAGGAAGGCAGCGAATACGTGGCTACTTTTACACAGAAGATGGATATGCAAGGTGGCGAGTACCTAATGTCCATTAGCTGCACAGGCTTTGATGGCGTGGATTTTGTGGCATACCACAGATTGTATGATGTTATGAATCTTACAGTTGTAAGCACTAAGAATACTGTAGGTTTTTATGATATGAATTCAATGGTTTCTGTTGAGCAGGTAAAATAAAGGGGAGTGCCTATGATTCAAGAAAAGTATAACAGGCGGATTTTTGATGAGGGAACTGAAGAGGCAATAGAGAACTTATCTCACCTTAGGAGTAATGTGCTGACTCCGGTTGGAATCAATAAGGGTGATAATGTGCTTATTATCGAACCAGACAGTGAGGCCTTGGTGGAATGGCTTAAGGAAGAGGAACAGGCCCAGGTAACTGTTGGTATGGCAGATAACCTGGATGAAATTAAAGGTACATTTGATATTGTTATCAACCTAGGCTATTTAACAGAAACTCCATCTGTTCTAAAAAAGATGTTGTCAGCAGATGGCAAGCTGGTGTATGCACTTCCAGAGAAGCTTAGAATGGCAGATTTTGCCAAGAAGCTTTTGAAAGAGGCAGGTTTTGAGAGTATTGAAACCTACAGGGTAAGCCCGGATTACATGTTTACCACAGAAATATACGCAGAGGACTATATAGGGGGAGGAGCAGGCGACTATCTGCTCATTGCTAGATAATGGAGAGATTACTGTACGAAAAGCTTTCGAATGAGCGTAATCCAAAATACAATATCATCACAGATATCGTAGAAAGAGACGGAAAAAGGGTAGTTATTAAACGCCCATACAATGAAGAGGCCAAGGCCCACATACATAGAGTTTATGATAGCTACAGAGGCTTGCAGGAAGTTTTGCAAGGCTCTGATTTTTGCGTAAACGAAAGTAATTTGGTAGGGGATGCTATCGAAAGTGAATTCCTTGAGGGAGGGCATATTACAGCTGATGATGCAGATGCTTTTATCACGGCTGTTAAGGATGCTTACATGAAGAATGCCAAGGAATTTGTTAGCAGTCCTGGCTTTGAAGAAGTATTTGGTCAGGTGGATTTGCCACGTGGAGTGCTTGCAAGCGAATACTTAGATGTGGATTTAATTTTTGACAATGTTATTAAAACAGATAAGGGTTGGCAGATAATTGATTACGAGTGGACCTTTGATTTCCTTGTACCAATCAATTATGTGTTCTACAGAGCTAGTAAGTTCAGTGATTTGCCTGAGCATTTGGTGGAAATCTCTGACGCAGAAAAGGCAGTTTACCAACAGATGGAAAATCACTTCCAGTCCCACTACATCTTCAAGGATGTTAAGAATCTGCATGAGCTCAGAGAGCATGCCAACAGCCGCAGCAAGACAAGCGCTGATTTTGCTATTGCAAGCAGAGACTATCAGATAAAACAGCTGCAGGAGCTGATTGCAGCTAAGGATGTTCATATCAGAAATATCGAGGCTAACTTAGAGCAGATTAAGACCATATACGATAACACAGTTAATACCAGAGGTTATCAGACATTAGAAAGCATCAGAGCTTTTAAGTCTTTCTTATCTGGAAAGGATACACCAGCCCGCCAGGCTAAGCGTGCAGCAAAGGAAGAAAAAAAGCGTGCTAAGCAGGCAGCTAAGGAAGTTAAGAAGCTTGCAGCAAAGGGAGAGCCAGAGCCAAGCATTGCAATTCATCTTCATTTATTCTATGTGGATTTGTTACCAGAGTTTGTCAGCTATTTTTCAAATATGCCTTACAGCTTTGATTTATACATCTCATGCCAGGAGGATGCAGATGTAGCATTTATTAAATCAGGGGTTAAGGAACTGAAAAAGGCAAAGACAATAGATATCAGGCCTTTACCAAACAGGGGCAGAGATTTGGCTCCTCTATATGTAAAGTTTGCAAATGAATTATTAAATCACGATTATTTTTTACATATACATAGCAAGAAGTCACTTTACTCTGGTCAGGAGAAGGGTGGCTGGAGACAGTTTTCGCTAGAGCTTCTATTGGGCTCTGAGGATAAGATAAAAGGAATCATAGATTTATTTAGGAACGGAAATGCAGGTCTTATCTACCCTGATATTCAGGAAGAGGTTCCTACTATAGCTTATTCTTGGCTTGCTAATGAGGGCTTAGGTAGGCAGCTGTTTAAGGAATATGACCTGGGGGATATGCCATCAGCGTTTAACTATCCAGCTGGTTCATTCTTCTGGGCTAGGTGTGATGCACTTCGTCCTCTGTTAGAGCATGGCTATACCTATGAGGATTTCCCTAGAGAGCAGGGGCAGACAGATGGTACACTTGCCCATGCATTAGAGAGAATCCTGCCATTTATTTCCAGAAAGCAAGGGTATGACGATTACATCCTGTATCTTAATGAATCAGACACAGTTAAGAATAAGAGCTTAAGGCCGTTCTTTAACATCTTCAAGATGGATAAGGAGCTGCTTACTATGAAGCTTGGGGCATATGAGGTGGTATCATTTGATATTTTTGACACATTAGTAACCCGAGGAATCTTTGAGCCAGATGATGTATTTGTCCTTATGGAGCAAATTATCCTGAATAAATATGGTAAAAAGGTTCAATTTCTTAAGCTTAGAAAAGCAGCAGAGGCAGAGGCTGCTAAGAAATATGGTCCAATGACTACCCTTGACAAGATCTACGTGGAGGTAGCAAAAGACAAGACCTTAGGAAATATTGCTCAGGATATTAAGAAGCTTGAGGTTGACCTTGAAACAAGGCTTTGCATGCCTAGAAAAGATATGGTGGAGGTGTTCAATACCCTGAAGGCCATGGGCAGACATGTAATCCTTGTGAGCGATATGTATCTTAACCGTGCCCAGATGGTAGGAATTCTTCATAAATGCGGCATCGGAGGATATGATGAGCTGATTATTTCATGTGAGGTGGGAGCTAGAAAGGACAACGGAAGCATGTGGGATATGCTGCTTTCTGGCATTAATCCAGGCAGCTTTATCCATGTGGGAGATAACTTCCGTTCAGACTCACAGTTCCTTATGGATAGAGGCGTAAATTCACATGTGGTACTTAGTCCTAAGGCTATGCTTGAGCTTTCAGATTTCGCTTATCTTAAGAATTTTGCAAAGGAAAGCATTGCAAATTCATTGATGCTTGGTCAAGCGCTAAATGGCGGCTTGTTTAACTCGCCTTTTGCCTACAGTGACAATGGCACTTTGCAGTTTAAGGATAATTACGATTTTGGTTACACCACCATGGGACCTCTTATGGCCAGGTTCATTCAATGGATAGTAGAGAATAATAAGAACACAGGTGAGGCATTACTCCTTCTTGCAAGGGAGGGATATCTGTTAGAACAGATGATCAAGGATTACTGCAAGAATCGCGGGGTAGATATGCCTATCGCCCATTACTTCCTTACATCTCGTAGGGCAGTGGCAGTGCCAGCTCTTGAAAATGACGAAGACATTCGAGAGCTTCTAAGACAAAAATATCAGGGAAGCTTTAGCAATCTTTTGGATGAGAGATTTGGAATCAGCATCCATGAAGGTGATGAGGATGTTCAGATTGATTACGAAACCAGCCAGGATGAGCTGATGAAACTGATAGCTGATTACAAGGAAGAAATCCTTGAAAAGGCAGCTGTAGAAAAGAATTCTTACCTGAATTATGCTAAGGACCTAATTGGTTCTGCATCAGACCTGGCTGTTATCGATGTGGGATTTTCTGGCACAATCCAGTATTTCCTTATGAAGCTTACAGGAAGAGACATTGCAGGCCACTATATGGCTCTTCATTCTAACAAGCCAGAGCGAATAGGCGGACGTGCTGATGCAATCTATGAGATAAAGGATGCTAACAAGATTGGTGAGAGCAAGCTGCTAAGATATCAGTTGTTCTTAGAAAGTGCCCTTAAAGCTCCAACTGGTCAGCTTATTAATTTCACCATGGAAGGCGGCAAGCCACAGCCACATTACAAGGATGATGATTACGTCAGCCCAGATGTAAAAAGGCTTCAGCAGGGCATCATGGATTTTGTTAAGCAGTTTGCTGATAGTACAAAGGATACAATGGATGGGCTTTTGGCAGATACAACACTTGTAGAAGATTTATTCTATGATATAATTGCAAACGGTACATTAACTGAGGAAATAGCAGACAGCCTCACCGTTGAGGATGGCTACAGCCGCGGTGGTGTACAGAAATTTGACGTTAAGACAGGTACATGGAAGGTAGATTAGTTTGAGAGATACTTTTAATGTGGTATTCATTAGATATCACCTAACCAAGAAAAATACATTATTATTCCAGGGCTTTTACCCATTTGATAATCCTAAGGGTTACGAGCTTGTGGCACAGATGAATGGCCAGCCTTACAAGATGGATATCACCATCAACGAAGGCAACGAGGTCCGTCGTCGCTACATCGCGGCCCACAAGAGCGTTTCAAAGGAATACGTAGGCGAAATTGAACTTCCTGCAGATTTAAAGCAGGTAAAGTCTCTTAAGCTTGTATGTGTACTGGGTGATACAGAAAGCGTTGTATATAAGGCAACCGGCCGTGACCTTGAAAAGCTTAAGAAGGAATACGAATACAACTTAGAGCGTGCAGCTGTTACAGATGATAAGATTCAGATTTTAGGCTGGGCCATCGGTAATGTTCCAGAGGAGTTCCATCTGTATGATGGCAACACTGAGATTCCTATTTCCGTTAAGCGTATGTTTAGGAAGGACGTTTACGGTGTTTATCCTGAGCTTACAGAAAAGTGCGATTCAGGCTTGGAGATAGTTTTTGATAAGGGCAATTACAAGAAGCTTCGCCTTACAATCACTGCAAATGGACAGGTTTACGATTGCAATGTGGATACAGAACACGTGCTTACAGGTGGCAATCTGCTTCCTAAGAAGAGCCTGTGGGAACGTATCGAGCTTTATCGTCAGGACAACGGAATCGGTGCTACTATTAAGCATGCCATCGATAAGTTCAAGGATGCTGATGCGCCTAAGTATACCTACATGGATTTCCTTACAAGCTTTGGCCCTACAGATGTGGAGCTTCAGCGCCAGCGAGACGAGAAGTTTGATTACAATCCAGTAATGAGTATTGTAATCCCACTATATAAGACTCCAGAGAAATATCTGGTGGAGCTGATTGATTCCATCATAGCCCAGACATACCCTAACTGGGAGCTTTGCCTTGCAGATGGCAGTGGTGATGATTCAATTGGCAAGTTTATTGAGAAGAAATACCCTAAGGAAGGCAGGATTAAATACACACTGCTTGCAGATAATTTAGGTATTTCTGAAAACACTAATGCTGCCATTACGCTTGCAACAGGTGATTACATCGTGCTTTCCGACCATGACGATACACTAGCACCTAACGCTATGTATGAGTGCGTGGCCGCAATTAATAAGGATAGAAGCATCGATGTGCTTTACACTGATGAGGACAAGATTTCCATGGATTCCAAGGAATACTTTGAGCCAGTGTTTAAGCCAGATTTTAACTTGGATTTACTTTGTTCAGTTAATTACATCTGCCACTTATTCATATTCAAAAAGGAATTGTTTGAGAAGGTTGGTGGATTTAATAAGGAATATGATGGTGCCCAGGATCACGATTTAATCCTACGTTACTGTGAGGCAGCTACAAAGGTTCATCACGTTCCAAAGGCACTGTATCACTGGAGAAGCCATGCTGCATCTACAGCCATGAGTGCAGAAAGCAAGCTTTACGCTTTTGATGCAGGTGCTAAGGCAGTACAGGCTCATTACGATAGATTAGGCATCCCTGCCACAGTTGAGCAGGATACATTCTATGGCTGCTATCGCACCACATATAATTGGGGCAAGGAACCACTTGTTTCAATCATCATTCCTAATAAGGATCATACAGATGATTTGGACAAATGTATCAAGTCTATTGATGCCAAGAGCACATATAAGAATATTGAGTATATCATTGTAGAGAACAATTCTACAGAACCAGAGACATTTGAGTATTATAAGAGTATTGAGAATCGCCCTGATGTAAAGATTGTCCGCTATGAGACACCAGGCTTTAATTTTTCTGCAATCAATAACTGCGGAGCAAAGGAAGCTAAGGGTGAGATGTTCCTGCTTCTTAATAACGACACAGAAATCATTAACGAAACATGTATCAAGGAAATGGTTGATGTGTGCCTTCGTCCAGATGTAGGTATCTGTGGAGCACTTTTATACTATCCTGATAACACAGTGCAGCATGCTGGTGTTGTTATGGGAATCGGCGGTATTGCTGGCCACACATTTGTAGGCCTAGAGCGAAGCGAGCCAGGCTACATGTTTAGAGCTGTTACCACTCAGGACCTATCAGCTGTTACAGCAGCCTGCCTTATGGTAAGACGTGATGTATTTGAAGAAGTTGGCGGTCTTACAGAGGACCTTGCCGTTGCATTCAACGATGTAGACTTCTGCATGAAGGTTCGCGAAAAGGGCTACTTAGTAGTCTACAACCCACACGCTGAGCTATACCACTACGAATCCAAATCTCGTGGCTACGAAGACACCGGCGAAAAGGTTGCCCGCTTCAATTCCGAAGTTGAAAAGCTAGAAAAATACTGGCCGGACATCCTCGAAAAAGGCGACCCATACTACAACCCAAACCTATCGATTCTCGATGGTTGGTATCGTCTGAAGGAAGAATAGTGGCTTCCCCCTCTGGGGGAAGCTGTCAGCGAAGCTGACTGATGAGGGTAAAAAGGAGTAAAAATATGAATAGAAAAATTGCAGTAGCCGGTACAGGCTACGTAGGATTATCTATAGCTACGTTATTAGCGCAACACAATCACGTAATGGCTGTAGATGTTATCCCAGAAAAGGTAGATTTAATCAATAACAAAAAGTCTCCAATCGTAGACCCAGAGATTGAAGATTATCTTGCAAATAAGGAGCTTGACCTTACAGCTACACTTGATGGAGAGAGTGCATATAAGGATGCAGAGTTCGTAGTTATTGCAACACCTACAAATTATGATAGTACAAAGGATTACTTTGATACTTCTGCTGTAGAGGCAGTTATCGAGCTTGTTCAGAAGGTTAATCCTAATGCATACATGGTGATTAAGTCTACAATTCCTGTAGGCTACACTAAGAGAATTCGTGAGAAAATGGGCTCTGATAAGATTTTGTTTAGTCCTGAGTTTCTTCGCGAATCAAGAGCACTTTATGATAATCTTTATCCAAGCCGTATCATCGTTGGTACAGATGAAAAGGATGCTGCTCTTACAAAGGCAGCTCATGAGTTTGCTGCACTTCTTCAGGAAGGTGCAATCAAGGAGAACATTGATACGCTTGTAATGGGATTTACAGAGGCAGAGGCTGTAAAGCTTTTTGCTAATACTTATCTTGCACTTCGTGTAAGCTACTTCAACGAGCTTGATACTTATGCAGAGACAAAGGGCTTGGATACACAGGCGATTATCAAGGGAGTTTGCCTTGACCCACGTATCTCTGACCAGTATAACAATCCTTCGTTTGGTTATGGCGGATATTGCTTGCCAAAGGATACCAAGCAGTTACTTGCAAACTATAACGACGTTCCACAGGAGCTTATCCGTGCCATCGTTGAATCAAATAGAACACGTAAGGATTTTATCGCTGACCAGGTTCTTAAAAAGGCTGGCTACTATGGCTACGGCGAATCTAACCAGTATAGCAAGGAAGCTGAAAAGGAAGTAACAATCGGTGTATATCGCCTGACTATGAAGTCTAACTCAGATAACTTCCGTCAGTCTTCAATCCAGGGTGTTATGAAGCGTGTAAAGGCTAAGGGCGCAACAGTAATCATCTACGAGCCAACATTGGAGGATGGTACCACATTCTTTGGCTCACGTGTAGTCAACGACCTTGCAAAGTTCAAGGCCCTCAGCAACGCTATCATTGCCAACCGCTATAACCCTTGCCTCGACGACGTCCGCGACAAGGTATACACCCGTGACGTCTTCGCAAGAGATTAAGCAAAGCGTATGTATTAAAGTTATTTAAGGTTTTAAATGAGGCATGTACACAACCTCGGCAAGCGCGAGGAGGAGGTTGCTAAAGGTCCAGTGGACCTTTGTTCAGCAACGACCGGAGTGGAACGGAGAACCCCATTCAGCTAAGGAGGGACCCTTTAGGGAGGTTCCCTTTGCTGAAATGGGAGATGGCTTGCGGGAGCATGAAAACCTAGGAGCATGCCGGAGTAATTTATTTTATTATGGAAGCAATTGTAACATTAAAAAAGGGCGAAGGCCGTACTATTAAGGCCGGCGGCGTCTGGATATTCGACAACGAAATAGACACAGTAATGGGCTCCTTCGAAAACGGAGACATTGTCATCGTCCACGACTTTGATGGCTATATGATGGGCCGCGGCTTCATCAACACTAATTCAAAGATTAGAGTGCGTATGATGACAAGAAATAAAGAGCAGCTTATAAATGATGATTTTATTGCCATGCGAGTAAAGAATGCCTGGGAGTATCGTAAATCAGTGCTGCTAGAGAAGGATTTGAATTGCTGTAGAGTAATTTTTGGCGAGGCAGATTTCCTGCCTGGTCTTGTAATTGATAAGTATGATGATGTGCTTGTGGTGGAATCACTGGCACTTGGCATTGATAGATTCAAGGTGCAGATTGTAGAGCATCTTAAGTCGCTTATGGCTGAGGATGGATTTAATATCCGTGGTGTATATGAGCGTAGCGATGCAGCTGTTCGTAAGAAGGAAGGATTGGCACCATATAAGGGATTTATCGGTGAAGAGTTTGATACCAATGTAGAGATTGTAGAAAACGGCGTTCATTATATGGTGGATGTGGTAAATGGTCAAAAGACAGGATTTTTCCTTGATCAGAAGTACAATCGTCTGGCTATTCAGCGCCTATGTAAGGGTAAGAAGGTACTTGATTGCTTTACCCACATGGGAACATTCGCTCTTAATGCAGGTATCGCAGGGGCTAAAGATGTAACAGGCCTTGATATATCCGAGTTTGCTGTATCACAGGCTACTGCAAATGCCAAGCTTAATGGATTAGATGAAACTGTTAAGTTTCGTCAGGCTAATGTGCTGGATGAACTTCCAAAGCTTGCAGAAGCTGGAGAAAAATATGATGTGGTAATATTGGATCCACCAGCATTTACAAAATCCCGCGAGGCTACAAAGAATGCCATGAAGGGCTACCGCGAGATTAACATGAAGGGCTTGAAGCTTGTTAAAGATGGCGGCTATTTAGCTACCTGTTCATGTTCACATTTCATGACACAGGATTTGTTTGTAAAAGTAATCGGCCAGGCTGCCAAGGCTGCTCATAAGCGCCTTCGTCAGGTCGAGTTCCGCACTCAAGCGCCAGACCACCCAATTCTGTGGGCGGCAGATGAAAGCTATTATCTAAAGTTCTTAGTGTTCCAGGTGGTTGACGAGAAATAATTAAATGAGAAAATACTGATTGCAGATACAAAGTCATAAGATATATTAAACGCCCACATTTATAAAAGAATGTGGGCGTTTGAAAAATTAAATGTGATTAGATGTGACTAATGTAGAATTGCACTCACTAAGAAGTTCATTAATAAGATTTTTTACTGATAGGATTTCTTTTACTCTGGATGCATTTTCACCACAGAAGAATAATCCTTCTTCACGGTTGCCTTCCACAGCCTATGAATCTGATTAAGGTTGTGCCTATGGTATTTGATTATCTGGATTCAGATCTGAAGAAAGAAGAGCTGAGTGGCAGGCAGCATTATGTAGTGTAGAGGGATAATATGGTTGATTTGATTGTATTTCCATCGAGCTTTTTTAGCGTTTCAAAGGTGGATGAAGATTTACAACAGGAATATGATGCAGTAGTGGAGATGGGCTTGTTTGAGGTTGTCTTGTTTGGCTATGAAAAATGGTTTGATGAGGACAGGCTTGTTTTAAAGTACGCACCAGAGGAAGAACATCTGGCTGTATATAGAGGCTGGATGATGAAGCCAGATAAGTACGAGCGTTTCTATGAATTATTGCTTGAAAACAATATCAGACTTGTTACAAAGCCTGATGAGTATAATCAAATGCACATTTCCCCAAATGTCTATGAAAGTGTTAAGAATGATACTGCAAAAATGGAATTATATCCTCTGCATTCACAGATAGATGTTGAGAGTTTAAAGAAGTTTTTCAATAGGTTTATGGCCAAGGATTATGTTAAGTCTGTAAAAGGAACTGAGTTTCCAAAGTTTTTTGATCAG
Source organism: Pseudobutyrivibrio sp. (assembly GCA_017934625.1). Classification (GTDB taxonomy): domain Bacteria; phylum Bacillota; class Clostridia; order Lachnospirales; family Lachnospiraceae; genus Pseudobutyrivibrio. Next base: position 21,061 of record JAGBJE010000279.1, read on the forward strand.
AGCATTGTACCGTTGTTTTGAGTAAGAGGAAATGTTATGGAAGATAACAAGGATTTTGATTATGTAGTTGGCAAATTACCTAGAAAAAACAAAGATGGTAAAGATATTACTGAAGATAAGATAGGAAAAGGAGGCCGTAGAAGAGATGATGGAACTGTGTCTTCTATGGTTTATGATTTAGAAGTTGTTGATAATAATCCATTAGAGAAAGTAGATAAGCCAGATCCACCTCAAAGAGTTCATAGAGAATATGTTGAGGAACGGAGCCCAAAACGCAACGACGAAATGACTCTAGGACAAAGGTTTGCAGTTGAAGTTACTGGAGCTGTTGTAGAGAGGTTATTGGACTACGCTGAGTATAAGATAACAGAGGGAATTGATAATTGGATTGAAAATCGGCGTAGAAAAAAAGAACAGGAAAAAATAGAAGCAAGGAAGGAATATATACGTCAACACCGCGCAAAGCAGGAGGAAGAGAGAAGAAACGTAGCAAAAGCCCAACAAAAAAAGGTGGAAGAAAAGCAGAGGACGAAGATAATCAATAGTATCCCAGATGAAGTTGGGGAAGCATACAGTCAGTATTCTATAGATATGACAAGCGAACAAGCCCAGAAAGAACTGGTTGATGCTTTTATTCTTTATATTATTAGTGCGAAAAAGATATGGAATGTTAAGCATGCAAATATTGTGGATACTCCTGAAAAGGTAGCTGATATAAATAATATGATTGAAAAGCTGAGCAATCCGGAGTTGTTAACCAGTATAAATCAGATTCTTGATAAGAATCCTGCTTTATTGGAAGACTGGCAATCAATGGCATTGGTGGGGGTATTTGGAAGAGAGGTTGTCATGAATTCAAAGTATATTCCTATAGAAAAGGATGATTTATATAAGGCACTAAGCGTTGACAGTGATAATAAGTAATATGAACATATAGAAAAACAAGGCTTCTTCAGTTAGTATGTAGTGGCATATTAACGGAAGGAGCTTATTTATTATGGATAACATGAACGTAGAGAACTTAGCTGCAGAGGCAGCAGTTGACGCACCAATAGATGAGGCAGTAGAGACAGAGATTGAGGAGACAGGTGTAAAGCTTATCCCTTTTGAAGAAGGTACTGTAGACTTTGATACATTCTGTAAATCTGATTTCAGAGTAGTGAAGGTTAAGGAGTGTGTTGCAGTTCCAAAGAGTAAGAAACTTTTGCAGTTTACACTTGATGATGGAACCGGCACAGACAGAACAATTCTTTCAGGCATTCATGCATTCTATGAACCAGAGGAACTTGTCGGAAAGACACTTCTTGCAATCGTAAATCTTTCACCACGTAACATGATGGGGATTGATTCTTGCGGTATGCTTATGTCTGCAATACATGAGGAAAACGGCGAGGAGAAGCTTAATCTTGTAATGCTCAACGATGCTATCCCTGCAGGAGCAAAGCTGTAATAAAAAATATAATTGGTTATGCTTATAAGCATTAAAGAAGGGCAGCTCGCCGTCGCGGGCTGCCCTTCCTTCATGAAAAATAGAAAAAGTTTTTGGCACTTTTGTGCTCTTAAATGTAATTATTCTGCTTGAAGAGTAACAGTTTTTGTACCTGTAACACCACTGCCATCATGAGCAGTAGCAGTAACAGTAACATCACCAGCAGATGCTGTATTGTCAACAGATAAAACGCCTGTGGATTCATTGATTGAAACACCAGTTGCAGAAGAAACAGACCATGTAACGGCTGAATCTGTTGCATCTGTAGGTGTAACATCAGCTGTATAAGTAGCTGTAGCAGGAGTATCATCTGATGGAATTGTGATAGTAGCATCACCTGTTACAGAGATAGCAGTTACAGCTGTTGTGGTTTCTTCTTCTCCACCAGACGATGTACCATCAGAAATAGTAACATTTAAAGTAGCAACTTCTTCACCGCCAACGGTAGCATGAAGCTTTATTACGCCAGCTGAAGAACCAACAATTAAATCAGTTCCAGAGATAGTTGCTAACGTTGTTGTCTCATCAGAAGTATCTGTTACAGTCCATGTAACTGTTGAGTTGTCTACCCATTCTCCATTATCTTCAAGTCTAAGAGGTGATACTGTTGCACCAGTGTCAACTGTAGTGAGTACAGCTATTTCGTAGTCATGACTTGTTGGTGTAGTTGTTCCACTTCCTGATTCAGAGCCACTTCCGCTTTCAGAGCCACTTCCTGATTCAGAACCAGAACCAGAGTCACTAGAACCACTTCCAGAACTAGACGAGCTACTTGAGCTGCTTGAAGAACTAGATGAGCTTGAGCTAGAAGATGAACTTCCACCACTTGAAGAAGATGATGAAGAAGATCCAGATGTCTTTGTAGCTGCAATAGCTGTAGCTGCATCTGTGATTCCCTTAGCCTCAGCAACCTTAATTGCTGCAGGTGTGAGAACTACTTCAGGATTTGTAATTGGAGAAACAGAGATGCCTGCATCGGCAGCTGCCTTAAGTGTAGTAACAGGTCTGTTCTCGTTCTTACCAATTGCTGCGTAGTGCTCGTAATATTTGATAATATCTGTACCAAACTTTGCCTTTAAATCTGGATATGCGCTTGCATATGCAGATACGTTGAAGCTTGCACTTAATGAACGACCTTCAAAGATACCGCAATTAACAAAGTGTGCGAAAAGCTTTGCTTTGTCGTTTCCATACTTAGCTACAACGTCTGGGTTCTGTGCTGCATAAAAATCAGCGTCGAACATGGTTGCTAAGAGAGCTGTGTCTGCCTTAGAAACCTTTCCATACGTTACGCTGGCTGGACTTGACGCAGTGGTCAGTTCAGCGGCGTTTGCAGTTAAAGCTGGAAGACCAGAGCCTGCCAACGCAACTGCGATGAATAATGCCAATACTTGTTTTCTACTCATGCGAAAACCCCTCCTTAGAATAGTAGTATTAACATCACTCTCCCCTGTGTTCAGATAGCAATTTTGAAATTATCTGAACACTCTTTATGATATTCAAAAAAAAAAAAAAAACAAGGGCTATAGTCAGAAAACACACATTCTACATAGACTTTTCACAAATATTCATTTTTTGTCTCCATAAATAGCTTATAAATATTTAACTAAGTCATTTGAATAATACATATTACTGCTGGGTTTGTCAATTATCTAATTCAAAATATTTAATATAAATTTTGATAAAATGTATCAGTTTTGTTATCATTAGACCAAAGAAAGGGGTATTATGAAAAACAAAATTATATCTTTGTCAATTTTAATAGCCATGATGCTGACAG
>JAGBJE010000280.1 GCA_017934625.1 Pseudobutyrivibrio sp.
CAAAATTTCCTAATATGCCAATTGATGAAGGGGATGATAGAAGATTTATGGCTATGCCGGCATATATTGGAGGTCCATTTGATATGGCAGGTATGAAATGGTATGGCAGCAATTCTAATAATAAAACTAAGGGACTTCCAAGATCTATTCTAACGTTAATGCTTAATGACAAGGATACTGGAGCACCAATAGCTTTAATGTCGGCCAATATATTAAGTGCTATGCGAACTGGTGCAATTCCAGGTGTTGGCGCTAAATATTTAGCAAAAAAGGATGCAAAGGTTTGCGGAATATGTGGACCTGGTGTAATGGGAAAGACTTCTTTAGAAGCAATTATCTCAAGCTGTCCTAATATCGAAGAGATTAAGGTAAAAGGAAGAGGGCAGAATTCTTTAGACAGGTTTATCTCATATGCGAAGGAGAAATACCCACATATTAAGAATATAAAATCTGTAGATACTATTGAGGAATTAGTTAGGAACACGGATGTAATTTCTTTTGCCAATTCTGGAAATACAGATCCTTCAACATATCCGTTTGTGAAGTATGAATGGCTAAAAAAGGGAGCACTAATTATAGGATTAAGCTGTTTTGATATGGATAGTACGGAAATGGCTAAATGCAAATTAGTAGTGGATAACACTGCTTTATATGAAACCTGGGCAGAGGAATTTCCGTATCCATCATTTGGAGCTAACAATATAATCGGTTCAAAATTCACGGATATGATACATGATGAAATTATAAAAAGGGAAGAGATGATAGATTTGGGGGACATAATAAATGGAATCGAAAAGGACAGAGATACTCAAAATCAGATAGTCATTTTTTCTGTAGGAGGTATGCCTGTGGAAGATGTAGCCTGGGGAAAGTATTGTTATGAAAATGCAATAAAGCAGGGGCTTGGAACAACTCTTAAGCTGTGGGATAAACCTGATTTAGCCTAGAGAAAGAGCTTACATAGAAAGGAGTCGCATTATGCCAGTAACACGAATAAAAGAACATCCAATACTTGGAGTACAGGAAAAAGGGAATAGAATTAGATTCACTTTTGATGGCAAGGAAGTGGAAGGATATGAGGGGGAACCTATAGCAGCAGCTCTTAAGGCCGCAGGTCTTATGGTCCACAGATATACAAAAAAGGAACATAAGCCAAGGGGAATATTCTGTGCTATTGGTAGATGCACAGACTGTGTAATGGTGGTGGATGGAATACCAAATGTAAGGACTTGTATCACTCCACTTAAATCGGGAATGGATGTGAGAACTCAGTATGGTGTTAGCGATAAGCCATTTGATAAACAGTAGTAGGAGGCATAAGTATGAATAGATACGATTTAATTATTGTTGGCGCAGGACCTTCTGGACTATCAGCGGCAATTGTAGCAGCTAAAAGAGGAATGAAAGTAGTTGTTTTTGATGAAAATGAAAAGCCAGGTGGACAACTATTTAAGCAAATTCATAAATTTTTTGGTTCAAAGGAACATAGAGCTAAAGTTAGAGGCTTTGTAATTGGACAGCAGCTACTTGATGAGGCAGATGAAGTTGGGGTGGAGGTTGTATTAAATGCCACAGTAATTGGACTTTATCAGGATAAGGAAGTAGTTGTAAAAATAGGTGATGAAGTAATCCACTACAAAGGAGATTCCATAATCATTGCGACAGGCGCAGCAGAAAACATGGTGACTTTTCCAGGCTGGACATTGCCAGGTGTGATTGGTGCTGGAGCAGCTCAAACTATGATGAATCTACATGGAGTAAAACCAGGACAGAGGGTACTGATGCTTGGTTCTGGAAATGTAGGCTTAGTTGTATCTTTTCAGCTTATGCAGTGCGGCTGTGAAGTGGTAGCTTTAGTAGATGCAGCACCTAGAGTAGGTGGTTATGGGGTTCATGCTGCCAAAGTGGCTCGTACAGGGGTACCTTTTTATTTATCACATACTATTGTTAAGGCAGAGGGAGATACCA
>JAGBJE010000281.1 GCA_017934625.1 Pseudobutyrivibrio sp.
AAGGATAGCCTTGGGCTTGATATTATGGATGATGAAATCGGATATGTTGCAATGCACATTCATTCCGCAACTTCCCAGGATAAGCTTTCTCAGACACTTGAGACTGCTCATGCGGTACGTAATTGCATTAGCAAGATAGAAGATATCACCGGACGCACTATTCCTACTGATTCATTTTCATATAATCGAATGATGAATCATATTAGATACATGGTCGCACGTATCCAAAAGCACGAAGACTTAAAAATAGACATGAATGAGTACGTATCAGCTACGTTTCCTGAGTCGTTTAAGATTGCAGCTGAAATATGCCATGACCTCAGTAAAAGTCTGGGCTCCCCTACAGACGAGATGGAGATTGGATATTTAGCTATGCACATCGAAAGGGTAAAGGCTGATGTGTTAGATTCGTAAGTATAAATTAGCCACTTAGTTACGGTCACAAGCCAAATTATTTCTACGCTTAGCATAGAAAGCTTCGCTTAAGAAATATTTGAGCTTGTTACCTACTAAGTGGCTATTTCTTTTTGTGTGGCTTAAGGATGAGAGGTCCTTAAGCCTGTTAGAGAATTATATCGGATAGAGAATTAAGAAATAAGCAATTATTCATAGATGGCATCTTCTGATTCATCATAGCCCATTACTTTGTTGTATTCATAATTAGTAACAAGCTCAGAATCTTCTGTGTAGAAGCCTTCATCTTTTAGAGCCTTAAGTGTGTGCTTACATTCTGTAGTAAGCTGAGCGTATATATCTTGCTGGTATGAAGGCTCTTCATTTTCATTCTGCCAATCCCAGTATGTTTGCTCATCTGAAAAATATGGAGTATTGTCGCTTTCAATAGTAAAGCTAAAGTCGTTAAATAACTGAATCTTTTGTAACTCCTTGTTATTGTATGTATCACCAAAAGTGGTAGTAAATATGTTTCCATCATCGATGTCTTTAAGGAAAGCAGCGTAAATTCGATTGTTCTTTTCAATCTGTTCAGATTCCTTTAAATCATCGAAGTCAGCAAAGTTAGCGAAGTAGTCATTATCTTTTTCGCTGTAGATGTACTGGCTAAACTGAAGTGAGGTAACATTGCAATCATCCCATATATTTCCTATTACATGTTCTTTGATACGAGTAGGATTGTTGAGATAATCAACTATTGGCTCACATGCTGCCAGATAAGTAGCAGTTACCTTGTCTGAATTAGTGTCCACAACAGAATATGTTCTTTGAACGTATTTTCCGTTTTTAAGCTTGTATTTGATTGTGAAGATAGAACCATCTACATCATCAAATAGTCTGTTTACATCCCTAAGCTCCTTTTTGTCAGCAAGGAAATTATGATGGAGCTCTCGTACAGAATTAATATCCTCTGGATTCGAAAATACCATTGTGTAGTCGCTGGATATTCCAACCCATGCAATGTCTTCTGCAGCAGGGACTTTGTTTTCTACCTTAAATACATCAAATCTCATACACAAAAGCACTGCGAAGGCTGCAAGGGAATAACCCATCAAAAATCCAAATTTCTTAGATGAAAATACCCTGAAGGTCTTTTCTATTAGCATCTGTGTAGCATAGAAAACAATGCAACCAATAATAAGTGTAGATACAATGGCAATAGCGTATCTTGTGTTGTAGTATTGAATCTTAAGAGCATCAACCATACCTGCTACAAAAGCTCCAGCGACCATTGAAATGAAGAAAGACATTCCAACAGTAAAAACTGGTTTAAGGAATGGTACAGCAATGAAATCCTGAACTGTCTCAAGCCTTTTGCGAGTGTAAATCACATATGAAATAGCAATAAAGGCAATCGCAACAATAGCATATATAATCAAATATTTCATGCCAGGTAATGTGTAGGTAAAGCTTTTAACATTACCCATAGAATCGTAAGATTCTAAAACATTAACCAAGCAATTCTCTCCTATAAAACAAACAGGTGTGAAAGGGGTGTAGGCTATGGTGCTCATGGCATCAGACATACCAAACATCAATATGCTGGCAGCAATCTTAAATGCAACCTCCATCATTAAGAATAGATAGTTGAATATAAGATAGAACACGATACTGGTAACAATCTGACCTGAGGCCATTAGTGAAAACATGGCAATGCCAATAAATAATAAGGTGGAAACACATACTGTTAAAGCCCAGAACCATATAGCATCAAAGGCATAGGTCTTTTCTACAGCTGCTACTATAGAAGTAATACATGCAATAAGTATAACTGGAACAATTGTAACAGTAATGCTTGAAATCAAGCCTGTGAAATAAAGACTCTTTCTGCTAACAGGAAAAGAGTGCATCATATAATTGTCTCGCTTGAAGAATAAATACCAGAAGGTAATTGCCGTAACAATAATGGCAATGGTAATTCCCCACATACTAGTTGGCATGTAAGCTATATGATTGAGTAAGACTAAAGTCTTGGTATACCCTTTACCATAAATATCCTGATCGAAATTAGCCAAATCCATAATTAACATGATAGGTATTAATATCAAAAGGATAATGAAATATAATAGCCCAACTATCCATGTTCTACTTATATTTTTCTTAAACAAAGCTAGATTAAAAAATGATGTCTTTGACTGCATAGTTCTCACCTCCTAGCTCATAAATAAATATTTCTTCAAGAGTAAGTGGCAACACATCCATAAGAAGAGGATTAAGAGCGCTGATAGTTTGCTCAGCGGCCCTTGGCTCACCCTTAACGATTAGGGTGTGAACCCTACCGGTTGTAATTCTTTTAAGCACCTGAACCTCAGGTGGAAGGGATGGCATATCACCTTCGAAAGCAAGCTGAATCTTAGTGATAGATGTCTGTAATTCATCAAGGGAACGTTCTATCAAAATCTTACCGTGATTCATAATGCCCACATGGTCACACACATCCTCAAGTTCTCTAAGGTTGTGGGAGCTGACAAGTACTGTCAGGCCGTGCTCGGCCACATCTGACATGATAAGGCTCCAAATCTGGCGGCGCATAACCGGATCAAGCCCGTCAACAGGTTCGTCCAATATCATAAGCTCAGGTCGTGCTGCAATAGATAGCATGAAAGCTACCTGTTTTTGCATACCCTTTGAAAGAGACCTAACCATTTTCTTAGGATTTATTTCAGGGAAGCACTCTAGAATCTTTTTAAACAAAGTTTCATCAAAATTAGGATACATGCTTTTGTAGAATTTCATCATATCCATAGTGTTGGCCTGGGTGAAAAAGAATATTTCATCAGGGATAACGGTAAAGCGCTGCTTTAGCTTTTCATTTTCATATACAGGTTGCCCGTCAATAGTGACAGTGCCTTCATCCTGCTTGTAGACACCTGATAAGTGTCTTATTATAGTAGATTTGCCTGCACCGTTAGGACCAACCAGACCATAGATAGCTCCACGCTCAACATGCATATTCAATCCATCAAGCGCAACAAAATCA
>JAGBJE010000034.1 GCA_017934625.1 Pseudobutyrivibrio sp.
AAAGTATCAAGGGAAGCCCATACCGCGTTATTTATAAAGCGTGAGCCGATGCTGCCGCCCATAATAAGAATCACAGGCTTATCAGCGTTAAAGCCAGTAAATTCCAGTCCAGCTTCCTTATTTCCGCTGAAAAGCTCCTTTCTAATAGGTGAGCCAGTGTGGACAGCCTTGCCATCAGGAAGATACTGCATAGTCTCAGGGAAATTGCAGCATACCTTAGATGCAAAAGGGATAGCAAGCTTGTTAGCAAGTCCTGGAGTCATATCGGACTCATGGATGATGGCTGGAATGTGCTGTCTTGCAGCAGCCATAACAACAGGCACAGAAACGAATCCTCCCTTGGAAAATACCACATCAGGCTGAATGTGCTTCATCAGCTGGTTAGCCTCAGAAAAGCCCTTGATTACTCTGAATGGGTCAGTGAAATTCTTCCAATCGTGGTAACGGCGAAGCTTACCAGATGATATGCCGTAGTAGGTTATACCAGCATCTTCAACAAGCTTCTTCTCTATGCCGGTGTATGAACCGATGTAGAAAATCTCATAGCCCTTTTCTTTAAGAAGTGGAACCAGTGCAAGGTTAGGTGTTACATGACCAGCAGTTCCGCCTCCTGTCATAATTATCTTTTTCATAAGAAGAAATACCTCTCTTAAACCGAAATATTAAACATTTAAATGATACCAATACAGGCAAAAAAGTCAAATTAATAGTGCGAAGTTTAGAATACCATGATAGAATCTAGATATAAGAAATACATACGGGGAAGAGGAACTGAAATGAAGATACTAATTGTTGACGACGAAATTTTTGCTCTCAAGACACTAGAGCGATTGCTGTCAGAGGAAGACGACATAGAAATCCTTCAGGCTGGCGATTGCTATGATGCGTATATGATGTACGAGGAAATGCATCCTGATATCGTAATTACGGATATTCTTATGAAAGGCGGTATTGGTGGCGAATGGCTGATAGAGAAATTGTTATCCTATGACAGCCAGGCCAAAATCATCGTTTGTTCCGGCAGACCTAAGGCAGATTTGCTCAAATATAAGCTTATGGGAGCCAAGCACTGCATCCAAAAACCTATCAAATATCAAGAGCTTTGGGACTGTATTGACGATATAATTTGACAAATAATCAGATAAATGTTATATTAGCCTCTGTAACAAAGTTGTAATAAATAAAAAACTTTTGTAAAAAGTGACGGAGGCTTATGAGTAAATTCAACGAAACCTTAACTGCAATTTATGCTAAGAATTATAAATTCCTTAATAAGCGTAATATGCAGGGCGGAGCTCTTGCATTGGCAGCAGTACTTTTATTTACAGGAACATATATGAATGCTCCACAGAATGAAGTATCTAAGACAGATGTAGTGATTAACCCAGCTAGAACAGCCGGCGTTTTCTCTGCAGTTTCATCTATGGACCTTAGTGCAGGAGATTCAAGCTTAGTTTATGCATCAGCAGATGTTACAGTGGTTGCGGCTACTACAGACCAGGTAGAGCCAGATTTAGATGATGAATATGATGAGTGGGCAGACAAGGTCATGGCTAATGTAGATGATTATCTCTACATTCGTTCAGAGACTAGCAGCGATGCAGAAGCTGTTGCAAAGCTTCGCAAGGGCGATGTTGCCACACTAGTTGATGTATTTGATGGATGGTACGAGGTAGAGTCCGGTAATGCACACGGATACGTATCAGCAGATTATTGCGTTACAGGCATCGAAGCTTACGAGCTTGCTATGGATGTTTGCAACACATACGCTACAACAGATGTAGCAGGTCTTCGCATTCGTGGCGAGGCTTCAGAGGATTCTAAGATTCTCAAGGTTGTTCCTCAGGGAACAAAGCTTACAGTTAATTCTGATGCAGAAGCAGTAGATGGCTGGGTAGCTGTTACAAGTGGTGATGCAACAGGCTATGTTAAGTCTGATTATGTACAGGTAGATATGGTAACAGGCGAGGCTATCACTTTAGAGGAAGAGGCTGAGGCAAAGGCCGCTGCTGAGGAAGCAGCACGTCAGGCTAAGGAGCAGGCAGCTGCAGCAGCTGCAGCTAATCAGGCTGTAATTGATTCAGCAACAGATGTATCGCTTATTGCAGCTATTATCCAGATTGAAGCTGGTAATGAACCATACGAAGGACAGGTGGCAGTAGGTGCAGTAGTTATGAACAGAGTTCGTAGCGGTGCATATGCTAATTCTGTTAGTGGTGTTATTTTTGCTAGAGGTCAGTTTGCAACATCACGTATGTCTTCAGTTCTTGCTAAGGGACCTAAGGCATCATGCGTGCAGGCAGCACAGGAAGCAATTGCAGGAAATGACCCAACAGGTGGTTTAACACACTTTAGACGTGCAGGTTCAAAAGAAGGACTTATCATCGGCAACCATGTATTTTATTAATTAAAATGATGTATTTTAGAGTCTTTAGGGGTTTCCCTGAAGGCTCTGTTTTTGTATAATATGACCCAAAAGGCGAATAAATACAAAAAACAGGAGGGTACGTTATGGACATTAAAGGAAAACACTTTTTAAAAATGCTTGATTTTACATCAGAGGAAATAAATGAGTTGGTTGATTTATCCATCCGACTTAAGGAAGAAAAAAAATCTGGCAAATCTCAGGCAGATTATTTGGCAGGCAAAAATATTGCTCTTATTTTCGAGAAGACATCCACACGTACTCGCTGTTCTTTTGAAGTGGCAGCTCACGATATGGGCGCCCACGTTACATATCTTGATCCATCTGGATCACAGATTGGCAAGAAGGAATCAATTGCTGATACTGCAAGGGTATTAGGCCGCATGTATGATGGCATTGAATACCGTGGATTTGAGCAGGAAAAGGTAGAGGCTCTTGCAAAGTATGCTGGAGTGCCAGTTTGGAATGGCCTTACTAACGAATCCCATCCTACTCAGATGATTGCGGATATGATGACTATCAAGGAGCATTTTGGCAAGCTTAAGGGCATCAAGTTCGT
>JAGBJE010000282.1 GCA_017934625.1 Pseudobutyrivibrio sp.
GTCTATCCCAAAGGGACAGTACGAAGCAGCAGCTGTACTAGGCCTTTCTAAGAGCCAGACTTTCTTTAAGATTGTGCTTTTACAGGTAGTAAAGAAAATCGTGCCACCTATTTCAAACGAAGTAATCACTCTTGTTAAAGATACATCACTTGCTAGAGTTATTGCCTTCTACGAAATCATTTGGGAGGGTGAGCGATTCATCAAGAGTGCCGGAATTATTTGGCCATTGTTTTACACAGGAGCATTCTACCTGGTATTTAGTGGATTGTTGACTTTGTTGTTTGGCTATATTGAAAAGAAGCTGGACTATTTTAAATAAGAGAACGATTGATAAGTGAGAATACTATGGCGATATTAGAAGTTAATGAGATAAGAAAAAAATTTGATAAAGAAGAGATTCTTAAGGGCATTTCTTTTAGCATGGAAATGGGGCAGACACTGTCAATAATTGGAAGCTCTGGCTCAGGTAAAACTACACTGCTTAGATGCCTTAACTTTTTAGAGCGACCAGATGAAGGAAGCATTACTGTAAATGGGGATGTACTTTTCTTTGCTAATTATTCTAAGCTTGATGACAAAGAGTTGAGACAGAAAAGACATCATTTTGGAATGGTGTTCCAGCAGTTTAATCTTTTTCCTCAGTATACAGCTTTGGAGAATGTCATCCTTGCGCCAAAGCTTGCGGCTACTTCAAAGGAGGAAATAGAGGAAATTACCGAAAACGGTAAGGAGCTTCTTAGAAAAATGGGGCTAGAGGATAGAATGAACAACTATCCACATCAGCTATCAGGAGGACAGCAGCAACGAGTAGCCATTGCAAGGGCACTTGCCCTTAAGCCTGATATCCTGTGCTTTGATGAGCCTACTTCAGCTCTTGATCCGGAGCTTACCGGTGAAGTTCTTAAGGTTATTAAGGAATTGGCAATGCAGAAAACTACCATGATTATCGTAACTCATGAGATAGGCTTTGCCAGAGATGTATCTGATGAAATTATATTTATGGATGGGGGTGTGATTGCAGAACAGGGCACACCTGAGCAGGTGATTGATAATCCTACTAATGAGAGGACCAAGCAATTCCTTGCTAACTATCTAAAGTAGACAAATGAAAGGGAGATTAAAATGGCAACACTAGGAATTGTAATTGCAATCGTAGTATATCTGGCAGGGCTTCTTGTTATGGGTGCTACATTTGCTAAAGAAAACCATACTGTTGGAGATTATTATCTGGGTGGAAGAAAGTTAGGACCATTTGTAACAGCCATGAGTGCAGAGGCGTCGGACATGTCATCATGGTTACTTATGGGACTTCCAGGAATTGCCTATGCCAGTGGAATCTGTGATGTGTTTTGGACAGCACTTGGACTGGGAATCGGAACTTATCTTAACTGGTTGTTTGTAGCTAAAAGGCTAAGAAAATATTCTGAGAAGAACAATTCTGTTACTATTCCAGATTTTTTTGAGCATAGATTTAGAGATAAGAGCCACACATTACTGCTTATATCATCACTGATTATTGTGGTATTTTTTATTCCTTATGTAGGCTCTGGCTTTGCTGCCTGTGGTAAGCTGTTTTCTTCTTTGTTTGGCCTGGATTATACAGTTGCAATGATTGCATCAGCAGCAGTTATTATCGGCTACACAGCTACAGGTGGATTTATGGCAGCATCTGTTACAGATTTTGTTCAGTCTATCATAATGACTATAGCCCTTATTGCTGTAGTATGCTTTGGCTTATCTAGTGTTGGTGGAATAGATGTGGTTGCCAGCTTTTCAACATCCTTAGATGGATATATCAGCCTTCTTGCTACCCATGATTTTAGCACAGGAAACAGAGTATCCTATGGTGGTCTTATTACAATCATTTCTACAATGGCATGGGGCCTGGGATATTTTGGAATGCCTCATATCCTCCTTAGATTTATGGCTATTGAAGACCCTGAGAAGATTAAGCTTAGTAGACGTATTTCAACTGTTTGGGTGTTCATTGCAATGGGTGTTGCAATATTTATTGGTGTAATGACTCATACAATGGTACATGTAGGCGTGTTAGATGAGCTGGTGGATTCGGAGAGAGCTATTGTAATTATTGCTCAGACACTTGCAGAGCATAGCTTTGAGGCCGCATTATTAGCTGGTGTTATTCTAGCTGGAATCTTAGCCTGCACAATGTCTACCTGTGATTCACAGATGCTTGCAGCTTCATCATCTGTATCTGAGAATATATTACATGAAACACTTGGTGTAGAGCTTTCA
>JAGBJE010000283.1 GCA_017934625.1 Pseudobutyrivibrio sp.
AAGGCAGAAGATAAGAAGGTTACAGAGGAAAAGGGCAATGTACAGGCATCTGCTTCAGATAAATTCATTGTTGCAGTTACAGGATGTCCAACAGGTATTGCTCATACATATATGGCAGCAGAAGCTTTGGAAAAGGCAGCAGCAGCAGCTGGTGTTACAATCAAGGTTGAGACAAGAGGTTCTGGTGGAGCCAAGAATGTGCTTACAGCAGAAGACATTGCCAAGGCAAAGGGAGTTATTGTAGCATCTGATACCAAGGTTCCAATGGAGAGATTTGCAGGAAAGCCTGTAAAGGAATGCCATGTAGCTGACGGAATCAGCAAGGCTGATGAACTTGTGAAGGAAGCAGTAGCAGGAACAGCCAAAGCTTATGTGGTAAAAGAAGGCGCAAATGAGTCAAACAATGAGAAAAATGCTGCGAATGATACAGTAGGTCACCAGATTTATACTCATCTTATGAGTGGTGTATCACACATGTTACCATTCGTAATTGGCGGTGGTATCTTAATCGCTTTAGCATTCTTGCTTGATACATTGATGGGATATGGAGATGTAGGTGGAAGCTTCGGTTCTGCAACACCAATCTCAGCATTCCTTAAATATATTGGAGGACTTGCAATGGGACTTAAGGTTCCAGTACTTGCAGGTTATATAGCTTATTCAATTGCTGACAGACCAGGTCTTGCAGTTGGTTTCCTCGGCGGTTTACTTGCTTCCAACGGAAATGCAGCAATTGCTGATTATGATTGGTCAAATGTTGGCGGATTCGCTAAGTTTGTTCAGGACTTCGCCTTCGTAGGTGAAGGAAGTGGAAATACAGTATCAGGTTTCCTTGGTGGAATCGCAGCTGGTTTCCTTGCTGGATTTGTAGTTCTGTGGTTGAAGAAGATTACAGAGAATATGCCTAAGTCATTGGATGGAATTAGACCAATCCTTATTTACCCAGTATGCGGTACATTTATCGTAGGCGTTATAATGTGCTTCATCCTGAATCCACTTATTGGACTTGTAAACACAGGATTATCAATTATGCTTACAGCAGTAGCTGCTTCAGGAATGATTTGGTTGTTAGGATTAATCCTTGGAGCTATGATGGCTATCGATATGGGAGGCCCAATCAACAAAGCAGCTTATGTATTTGGTACAGGTATGCTTGCTACAGCAGCTGATCTTACAGCAGCTGGTGCATCAGCAACTGATCCACAGGTTCAGGCTTGCTATATTGCAATGGCAGCTATCATGGCTGGTGGTATGGTTCCACCTCTTGGAATTGCTCTTGCTTGTATCTTCTTCCCTAAGAAGTTTACAGCAGCTGAGAGAGAGACCAAGATTTCAAACATCGTAATGGCATGTGGATTCATCACAGAAGGTGCTATCCCATTTGCAGCAGCAGACCCAGGACGTGTAATTCCTAGTACAATGGTTGGAGCAGGAGTTGCAGGACTTCTCTCAGCACTCTTTGGATGTACACTGATGGCTCCTCATGGTGGAGTATTCGTATTTGCTACTGTAGGTAAGCCATTCATGTATATTGTGGCTTGGCTTGTAGGTTCACTTGTGACAATGTTCATGCTTGGACTTCTCAAGAAAGATGCAGAGGCATAATATATAACAATTTGATATAATGAAACTATCCAAAAGCAATATA
The DNA here is from genome assembly GCA_017934625.1 of Pseudobutyrivibrio sp. Lineage (GTDB taxonomy): Bacteria > Bacillota > Clostridia > Lachnospirales > Lachnospiraceae > Pseudobutyrivibrio. Next base: position 1,649 of record JAGBJE010000283.1, read on the forward strand.
GAATGACTGATAGGGGATTTCTATATTGCTTATGGTGGTTATATAAACATTGAAAATGGAGGACAGAAAACATGAAAGAATTTGCATACACAATTACAGACCCAGAAGGTATTCATGCAAGACCGGCTGGAATTTTTGTAAAAGAAGCAGCAAAGTATG
>JAGBJE010000284.1 GCA_017934625.1 Pseudobutyrivibrio sp.
ATGATGAGCCAGATATTGTATCAGCTCTAAAAATCTATTTGGAAAGTGAAGGCTTTCAGGTGGTCAGCGCATCTAACGGAAGAGAGGCTGTGGATACACTAAAAGAACAGGCAGATATCAAGCTTATTCTAATGGATGTGATGATGCCAGTAATGGATGGTATCGCTGCTATGGCAGAAATCAGGACATTTTCTAATGTGCCAATCATCATGCTTACTGCAAAAAGTGAGGATGCAGACAAGGTGATGGGGCTTACTATAGGTGCTGATGATTATGTGACAAAGCCTTTTAATCCAGTGGAGCTAATGGCAAGGGTTAAATCTCAGATTAGAAGATACACGCTTCTTGGAGCATCTACAGGCAAGGTGGAAGAAGATGGCAGTGTGCTTGCTATCGGTGGCATCGAGCTTAATGACAAGTCCAAGGAAGTAACTCTTGATGGGGAGATTGTTAATCTTACACCACTAGAGTTTGATATTTTGAAGCTTCTCATGACGCATAAGGGGGAAGTTCTCTCACCACGTGACATTTACGAGATGGTTTGGAATGAGACAGTGATTGGTGCAGAAAGCACAGTGGCTGTTCACATCAGACATCTCAGAGAAAAATTAGAGTATGACAGTGCTAATCCTAGATACCTAAAGGCTGTCTGGGGGCATGGGTACAAGATGGATGAGTGATTCATCAGGAGGATGATATGAAAATTTTTTATAATAATCTGAGTAAGATTTTACTTGGTATAGGATGTTCTATATTTGCATTTATCAGTGTGGTATCGCTACTGGTTTGTGCATTCTTTCAAAGCTTGGGATTGTATTCAAGCAGAAAAGATGAATTTTATGATAGCGTAAACCAAATGGCAGGAAATGGATATGCCGCTTTAGCATTGTCTGATTACAAAGATGATTTTAATAAAGATAAGCTAAAGGATATGAACTGCTATTATGGAATCATAAAGGGAGCTTATAACGAAAATACGAATTTAGATGATGAGTCCATTTATGAATATAAGAATTTTGGTAAGAACGTAGTACCAGATAATGCCTATGTAAGAACTTTTTATATTGGCGAGGACACAGAGTTTGTATTAAGTGATAAATTCTTTGATTTGTGGTCAGGCAATCAGATAGTTGATAGCTATAATGAAGTCTATAATACATATCAGATTGCTGGTATCGGCTATGATTCTATTGGTCAAAAGGCTTATGTATATAGCAATGGTAAATTCTATGGGGTAAATGATGAATATTACTATTGTGGCGTAGATGGGTTAGATGAGGAATCAGGTAATGATGATTTAAATTCAGCAGCTAATATTGTTTATAAGAAAATATGGGAAAATAATGTGCCTGAGGCAGTTACTGATTCTTCAAATGAAGAAGATGAGACAACCAATGTAATAGAGGATGAACAGGCTTCGGCTGAGAAAAATGATGCTGAAGAAACTACAGTTGATTACCTTCCTTCTGAACAGGTAACTCCAGATACAAGTAGGGGCGGTCAGGATTATCTATATATAGATGATATGGCATTTGGTACTTTAGAGGATGTTAATTCTAAGTACGTTTTTGAGATATATACAGATGAGGGCGAGAGCGCTATGATATCTGGCAAATATGTGGCAGATTTCTCACCGATGCATGACTCCCTATCTGAGATTGTAGATGCAAACGCTTCATTTGATAGTGTATCGGAATTTGGAGTATATGAATCTAGCTCTGATACTGAGGCGTATACTTTTGTATGCTTCCCTAAGACACCATATAATGGCAATGTTGATTTTTATGGTCAGGCCAAATGGTTTATAGGCTTTGCTGAGGATATGAAATTCGTATTTCCGATAGTGGCAGCTTTGGCATTTGTGCTTTCAATTGTTTGCTATGTATTGTTTATGTGTGCCGCAGGTCACAGAAAGAATTCTTCTGAAATTAAGGCAGGCTGGGTAGGATGGATGTGGACCGATGCAGCGTTTTGGTTGTTTTTAACCTTTGAATATATCATATTTGCAATTATATATAGCTGTTCTTCTTATATGAGAGATTGCAATCTTTCTATAGGAATGACAATTGCAGTGTTTGGAATATTTGCGGCTGTCATGATGACAATAGGGCTTATGTGGTCTGCAAATCTGGCAGTAAATGTAAAGCTTCATCGATTCTTAAAGCATACATTTGCAGCTCGTATTATAAAATGGCTTAAAAGTAAGCTTG
>JAGBJE010000285.1 GCA_017934625.1 Pseudobutyrivibrio sp.
ATCACCAAACAGCCACTGCTCGTGCTGCATATCAAATTCTCTGATATCAGGATTATGGAAATATTTCTTGTATCGATTCAGGTATTTTTCACCCATTTTATTTGCATATATAAAATGACAAATGGTATGGTCAACATTTATATCATCCTCTAAGTGGGTGAGCAAATCAGTGTAATACTCATTCTTGATGGACTCAGGGCTAAACTGAGCAAAGCAATCCATAAATTTAGATGCAGTTTCCTCACTCATCTCAAAGGATTTCATCATCATCTCTTTTGTCTTGTTCTTCTTTTTCTCATTCTTGGTAAAGCTAGTGAGAAGTGGTACTACTAGCTTAGATTGAAGCCAGGCAGCCACCTTACCACTTTGATCTAGGTCTGGACTACCAAAAATACCATGGTCAATATGAACCCTTCTTCTTTGAATAAGCTGTCCTACAAATGTAGAGCCAAGGGACGAACCAATAGCTCCATCCAATCTTCCGTTATGGTTCTTTATAATGTAATCTTCAATCTTTTCAGTTACTGTAATCATGTCCGGGAAAATATCATCTCCACCATCAAAACCATCATAGTTTACACAGATCAAATGATATTTTTCTCCCAGCTCATCCACTACATTTCCAAAATTTGTTTGCCAGTTACAACAGGTTCCTGGCAGTAGCATCAATGTCTTTTTTGACATATTTCCCATTTCTTCGAATTGCATATTCTACCCCACTTTATTTACAATCTCACCAATGTTCTCTATCACACATCTTACAGTATCACCCTTTTGAAGGAACTTAGGAGGCTTCATGCCCATAGCAACTCCACCAGGTGTTCCTGTAGCTATAATAGTTCCTGCTTTCAGTGTCATTCCCTGGGAAAGCTCAGATATAGCCTCTTCTATTTTTGTAATCATACAAGCAGTATTACTTCTTTGCCTTTGTTCACCATTTACATAACATTCTATAGAAAGATTATAAACGTCCTCTATCTCATCAGCAGTTACAATGCATGGTCCCATTGGAGTGTATCCATCCAGACTCTTTCCCCTATACCACTGTTGATGTTTTAGCTGTATATTTCTAGCACTGACATCATTGATAATTGTATATCCCAAGATATAGTTTTTCGCATCATCCACAGAAACCTGAAATGCATCCTTCTTTAGAATTACACCTAGTTCCACTTCATAATCTAAGCTATCAACAAAATCATAAACAGGGATTACACCATCTGGATTATTACTTCTATTCACACGCTTCGAAAAATATACGGCATCTTCTTTCTTAGTAAAATCCACCACCTTTGCTGTTTCATCAATATGTTCTTTATAATTTACACCAAGACATACAATGTCCTGCATTGGAACAGGCACTGGTGCAAGCACTTTATAATCTTTGATAACAACATTACTGCTATTATTTATTTTTTCCAGAAGCATTGATTCAATCTCTTCATATCTAAGAATCAAATCATTCATATCTGATACTTCAATTCCTAAATCGGCTAAGGACATCAATCCTTCTTTTACTTCAACAGCTACCTGTTCTTTTCCATTTACTTCTACCGTATATAATCTCACCTTAACACCTCCATCTCTATAAACTCGTCAATTGTCGCAAACACAAGAATCCATCTATCCAGACAAATTTATATCTGTTATATATTACTACATACCGTTAGCGTTGTCTAACCCATTTATAAAAAAAAGGCGGCTAATGCCGCCCTAATTCATATTCATTAATTTTCAAATAACCACTCCATTACCGCTACACATCTGTATGCATAATTGAATGATGCCATATGGTACTGAACACTCTGCATCATGGAATTGTCTCCTCCATTCATGCCACCCTGGCCATTACCTTTACCACCTTCTGGCTTCTCACCATCTTCTGGCATTTCTCCATCAGCTGGAGGTTCTGGCTTCTCACCATCTTCTGCGATTTCAGCGTCATCTGGCTTACTTGCATTTTCACTATCTGAATCCAAAGCTGGCATGTCACCATTCTCTGATGAACCATTTGGTCCAGCAAAGAATGTATTGCTACTTGCCTCGATTGTTCCTGTCTTCCAAGAAACAAAATATGCATTTGTTCCGCCAGCTAAAAGTTCTGCTGTTGCCTCTGAAAGCTCATCTGGTGTCCATGTTCCATCCCACTGAGCATATGTGTACTGCACGCCATCTGAATCAAACATCTCCATAACTTCCTGCATGCCATTGTAAGCATTCTTGTCATCCTCTGCTGCGAAATAAATGAATGTCTGGTCTTCAAGAGCTGCAAGTGTACTTACGTCCCACTGACCATCAACAAACATACATGCCGCATAAAGGTCAGGATACTCAGATGCAAGAATAAGTGTTGTCATACATCCCATGGACTGTCCTGTTCCATAGATTCTATCTGTATCAACAGCATACTGCTCTGATACATCATCAATTAATCTCTTAGTAAGCTCAACATATTCTGTTGTGCTGTATCCATTTTGGTCATCAAGGATTGTTTCTGGATAAGTTGGAACCAGTACAATGCTTGGGTTTGCTGCTTGCCATTCGTCAGATGCCCAAACTAGCGCACCTCGTCCCTGGGATAAAGACTTAGTAGCATCATCACCGGCGCAGCTAGAATCTGCAATAAATACAACCATAGGGTACTCTTCTGATTCATCATACCCTTCCGGCAAGTAGATGTTATAGGTCACTGTAAGACCTGTTTCCTCATCTGTATATTCTACCTGATCAAATAAATCTACATAGTTTTCTACAAGAGCATCTGTGTCCTCTGCAAAGCTATTGTCTACAGTTCCTGTTGCAGTAGTAACAGTCTCTAAGTTATCATCTGTTGTTTCTGCTGCATCCTCCACTAACTCAGTCTGTCCGCAGGCTACAGCCGATAAGCCCATTGTTCCACATATCATTAGTGCTAATAGTTTCTTCATTATTTTTCCTCCTACTAATTTTTATTTCTGCAAACACACTAAACTGATTATGTGATGATTTAGTGTAGATTATTTTAATGTTAGAGGAAGAAAAGCTGAGTATTTGTAGAGGTAGACTTTGTTGTAGTAGTCTTTGTTGTAGCAGTTTCTATTGTGCCATTCTCTGTTGAAGCTACCTTAATATATATTAACCACCGCTAACGCGCGCTTGTCAGTTCTAATATAAATTAAATGAATTTTAAATAATTATTTCAGTAAACAATCTATAATCCTGCAGATAATCGTCACCAAAACTTCAGATTTGTTTGATAAAAAATAAGCATCAAATCAAACGGAGGAAATAACATGAGAAATAAGATTGTTACAAAGCTATTAACATGTGCCCTATCGGCTGGCTTGATTCTATCAGGTTGCGGTAATACCAGTGTATCATCTACTGAAACCGAAGTTACAGATTCAGCGAATGAAGCTGCTGGTTCTACCGCTATTGGTCAGACCGTATCTGGTCCTGCCAGAGATGATATCTCTGTTAACGAAACTATTGAAAATAACGAAGATGGTGAACATGCCATTGAAGCCTCAGGTGAAGATGCTTCCTATAGCAATGTAGAAGTAATCAAAACTGGTGATTCAGACGAAGGTGATGAAGCAGATTTTTACGGCGATAATGCAGCGATATTTGCTACAGATGGAGCAACTCTTGACTTATCAGAAATCGTTGTTGATACAAACGGCACACATGCTAATGGTGTATTCAGCTATGGGGAAGGTACCACTGTCAACATTTCAGATTCATACATCACCACAGCAGGCAATTGTTCTGGTGGTCTTATGACAACAGGCGGGGGCACTATGAACGCCACCAATCTTACAATCGAAACAAGCGGTAACTCATCAGCTGCTATCCGCTCAGATAGAGGCGGCGGTACAGTAACTGTTACAGGTGGTGACTATACTACATCAGGCACAGGCTCTCCTGTTATTTATTCAACAGCTGATGTAACAGTTTCAAATGCGACACTAACTTCTACTGCCTCACAGGGCGTTGTAGTAGAGGGAGATAACTCAGCTACATTAAATAGTGTTGTACTCAATGCTGACAACAATACTAAAAACAGCGACAAATCTGATTACTATCAGGCAGTTATGATATACCAATCTATGTCAGGAGACGCTGATGAAGGTACTGCTTCATTCTCTCTTATAGATAGTATATTAAACAACGCAAAC
>JAGBJE010000286.1 GCA_017934625.1 Pseudobutyrivibrio sp.
AGATATGCATTTATAACCCAAGGCTCTTGGATAGGTGCTGCACTTAATGGTGATAATTCAGCAGAATATCAGGCAGCAGGCAGTTTTCCAGTAGGAATGATTCCTTATGCCTTTGAAGATGGCATTGATACAATACTTACATCTGCACCTTCATGGTGGGCTGTTTCTAAAGAAGGCAATGTGGAAGAAGCTAAGGCGTTTCTTCAATGGTGTTCAGAGGATGCAGGACAAAAAATTCTAGTAGAAGATGCAGGCTGTATCAGTCCATTTACAGATTGTAGCTATGTGGCATCTGATCCTTTTGCTAAGACTGTATCTGATTACATAGCAGCAGGCAAAACATCTAACTGGCATTGGATGGAGATGCCAGAAGGAATTGGAAATAGTGAAGGTGGTCTTTGCTATTGCTTCTATAGGTACGCAAATGGGGAGCTGGATGCAGCCAGCTTTAAGAACGACATAAACAGAACCATTGAAGAATGGTATGCAAAGCTTTAGAAAGGAGGGATTGATAATGAACAACAACACAGAAAAGAAAGTATCACCATTAAATTCAATTGTAGTAAGAATATCAACCCTCAACGTAGCTATGCTTGTAGCATTCTTGATGGTTATGATGTTTATTATGAGGGCAATGGTTACCTCTACAAACAGCAGTATAGATATGTTTGGCTCCATGATGTCACTTACCTCACATGAAGCTGCTCTTAAAACAGATGTAATGTCACTTTACGATCAAGTGACTGGCTATATAGCATCAGATGCAATAGAAACCAAAGAAGCACTTTTACCACAGATAGATATAGCAAAAGAGACTATTGATAATGATATTAATCATCTAAACGAAGATTTTGCTCAGTATAATAATGAAAAAGCTACTAATCAGCTTCAAGAAATCTCAGGTCAGTATGAGCGTATGGTAGCCCTTATTGATAGTGCAATTGCTAAATGTGATGCAGGGGACCAGGCTAACGCCTATGCTATACTTTTTGACAAGGCAGAGATTCAAAAAGTTGCTATTATTCATTCTACAGAGGTTCTAGATGAAGCTATTTCTGATTCAGCAGATACCACAAGCGGTTCAATGAAGAAATTGATGAATCAGGGTCAGATAATTGCCTTTATTGGAACTGTTATTATTATAGTTTTGATTATTCTAAACTTCCTTGTAAGCTACTTTAGTATTGTTGTTAAAATTAAAGGTATAAGCGGCGAAGTAAATGATATAATCGATAATATTGAAAAGGGACAGGGCGACCTTACAGCACGTATTAATACAAAAACAAAGTCAGAGCTATTATATATTACAAATGGTATCAACCATTTTATCGAGACTCTGCAGGGAATAATGAAGGATGTAAAGGATGGCACTGTTGTCCTTACAGCAAGCTCAGAGGAGGTTAGCTCACAGCTTAAAATAGCAGATGATAACGTAACAAACTCATCTGCTGCATTGGAGCAGTTGTCCGCTAATATGGAATCAGTTGTTGGAATCCTTGATTCCATTAATGAAAGAGTTGAAGATGTAAAAGTAGCTGCACAGCGTATTACAGACCAGGCAGAGGAAGGCTCTGGCACCGCTAACGAAATCAAGCATGAGGCTGACGAGCTTCAGGTTAAGGTTAACACGAAGAAATCTGATGTTGGCGCGAAGATGGCTACTCTATCAGATACACTTGAAAAGTCTGTTAAGGATTCAGAAAAGGTTAGTCAGATTAGTGACTTAACCAATGATATATTAGATATTGCAAGCCAGACAAATCTTCTTGCTTTAAATGCTTCTATTGAGGCAGCTAGAGCAGGAGAGGCAGGCAAGGGCTTTGCTGTTGTAGCAGATGAGATTAGCGCACTTGCTGCTAATTCGCGACAGACAGCTGCGACTATTCAAGACATTGCATCTGAGGTAACCTCTGCAGTTAATACATTGGCAGCAAATGCCAAGGAAGTCCTTGATTTTATCAATGGTACTGTTATAGGTGATTATGATGAATTTGTAGATACAGGCGAGAAATACGGACATACAGCAGATGTAATGAATGAAATGCTAACAGAGTTTACAGAGAAGGCAGATAGTCTTAATGAGATTATGAAGGCCATGGTAGAGTCTGTTGAAACCATTACAAATTCTGTACAGGAAAGTTCTCTTGCTATTAATATGAGTGCTGAAAACTCATCAGAGATTGTATCAGGAATCAAGAAGATATTTGATGCTATGGATAAAAACACTGAGGTTACTGAGCAGCTTAATGACACAACACAAAAATTTACTTCTTTATAAAAAGTGTTGCCTGTTAGAAAAAACTAATTTAAAATGGATAAGGCAGTGGGGAGTGTGCACAGCACTCCCCTAATTTTTTGAGCAGGTAAAGACATGAAGCGTTTTAAAATTATTTCTGCAGTAATTATTTTAGCATTAATAGCCTTAATTCTGGCAGTTCAGTATAGGGGCAAAAGCGATGTAAGTGTAAATAACGGTAGTAATAAAGAGCTTAGCAAATATACAATTAACTTCTTAGATGTATTTGACACTAGCACAGATATTACAGGCTTTGCCACTTCCAAAGAAGAATTCGATAAGGAAGCTAACCTTATTAAGGAAAAGCTTACCTACTATAACAATCTTTATGATATTTATAATGAATATGATGGTTTGAGTAATATCAAAACAATCAACGATAATGCAGGTGTTCAGCCAGTTAAGGTAAGCTCTGATATTATCGACATGCTAGAATTTGGCAAGGATATGTATGAGCTTACTGATGGCAAGGTTAATATCGCTATGGGCTCTGTGCTTAAGATATGGCATGATTACAGAGAGGCTGGTCTTGATAGTCCTGAGACTGCCAGCGTGCCAGCCCTTTTTGATTTGCAGGAAGCAGCAAAGCACTGCAATATAAACGATTTGATTATCGATAAGGATAAGAGTACAGTTTATTTACAGGATGCTAATATGTCTCTTGATGTGGGAAGCATTGCAAAGGGCTATGCTGTGCAGAGGGTGCTAGAATACTGTAAAGCTAATGGTATGAACAATATCTTATTTAGTGTAGGTGGCAATATAGCTGGCCTTGGAGCTCGAGCAGATGGAGATAATTTCAAAATCGCAATCCAAAATCCGGATTTAGAAAGCAGTAATCCCTACATTGAAAAGGTAGAAATATCTGATGGTCAATGCGTAGTTTCATCTGGTGATTATCAGCGTTTTTATGAGGTGGATGGCAAGAGATATTGTCATATCATTAATCCTGATACATTATTTCCTGCTGAGGGCTTTGCAGGAGTTTCAGTTATCACTGACGATTCAGCCAAGGCAGATGCCTTATCTACAGCACTTTTCAACATGTCAATAGAAGAGGGACAGGCATTTGTTGAAAAGCTTGATGGAGTTGAGGCAATGTGGGTATATCATGATGGAACAAAAGAGTATTCTAAGAATTTTAAGGATAGTGTTATAGAATAATTGTTATGAAGAAAAATGATTTTTACTTGATTATTGGCATTTTAATAGCTACAGCTATTGTGGTGATTTTTTCAAATATAATTACCAGGAAAGATACAGCTGGTGCAGTGGCTGTTGTAACAATAGATGGCAGTGAATACGGAAGATTTCCATTAGATAGGGATGTGACTGAACGAATTGAACATTCGGATGGAGCCTATAATGTGTTATCTATCCATGATGGAATTTGTGAGATAACAGAGGCTAGCTGCAGGGATCAAATCTGTGTACATCACATGAGCGTTCAGTATAATGGCCAGACTATAGTATGCCTTCCTAACAAGTTGGTGGTTACTATAGAAAACAGTAATAATGATGATATAGATGGGGCAACCCATTAGAATTTTGGAGAATAAATGAAAACAAAACGAATTGCATGCCTTGGGCTGTTCATAGCTCTTGCTTTTGTACTTTCATATGTGGAATTTCTGCTTCCTCTTAATATTGGAATTCCTGGAGCTAAGGTGGGGTTGGCTAATTTAGTGGTAATGGTTGCCCTATACACCCTAGGCAAAAAGGATGCGGCTTTACTTTCCTTTGTAAGGGTGGTACTGGTGGGATTAACCTTTGGAAATCTTGCTATGCTGCTATATTCTTTGGCTGGCGCCATACTCTCATTTTTAGCTATGTTAATTGCAAAAAGAACTAAGCTATTTTCTATAACAGGAGTTAGTGTTTTAGGCGGTGTATTTCACAATGTAGGCCAGATTATAGTGGCTATGCTTGTACTTGAAACAGGAAGTCTTTTATATTACCTGCCATTTCTTATTGTGATAGGAACTATATCAGGTGTTGTTATTGGCTTATTGTCAGGGATGATAACAGCAAGAGTAGGAAGGCTTTTTGATATAAAATAATGTGATAGTTTTTTTAGAAAAACTTTATTGCATTAAAGTGGTGAATGATGTAAAATTTGTTCTAGATTTTATCTGAACTACACAATCTGAAAGGAGATATATTGTAATGAATTTTAAGAGTAGTTATTTACAGCGCGTTTATGACGGACTAGAGTCAAGAAACGCAGAACAGAAGGAGTTCCTTCAGGCAGTTAGCGAGGTTTTAGAGTCATTAGAGCCAGTTGTTGCTGCTAATCCAAAGCTTGAGGAGCTTGGCGTTATCGAGCGTATCGTTGAGCCAGAACGTATTATCCAGTTCAGAGTATCATGGGTAGATGACCAAGGCAAGGTTCAGGTCAACCGTGGATACAGAGTTCAGTTTAATTCAGCCATTGGACCATACAAGGGAGGTCTTAGACTTCACCCTTCAGTAAATTTATCAGTAATTAAGTTCTTAGGTTTCGAGCAGATTTTCAAGAACTCACTTACAACACTTCCTATCGGTGGTGGTAAGGGTGGTTCTGATTTTGATCCTAAGGGTAAGTCAGATATGGAAATCATGCGCTTCTGCCAGTCTTTCATGACAGAGCTTGCTAAGCATATTGGTGCTGACACAGACGTTCCAGCTGGAGATATCGGTGTTGGTGCTCGCGAAATCGGCTACATGTACGGTCAGTACAAGAGACTTCGTAACGAGTTCACAGGTGTTCTTACAGGTAAGGGATTATCTTACGGTGGTTCACTTGCTCGTACACAGGCTACAGGTTACGGCGTATGCTACTTCACACAGGAAATGCTAAAGTCTGCTAAGAATGATTCATTCTCAGGTAAGACAGTTGCAGTTTCAGGTGCTGGTAACGTAGCTATTTACGCTATCGAGAAGGCTTATCAGCTTGGCGCTAAGCCAGTTACATGTTCAGATTCTACAGGTTGGATTTATGATCCAGAGGGAATCGACCTTGAGCTTCTTAAGGAAGTTAAGGAAGTTAAGAGAGCACGTCTTACAGAGTACGCTGCAGCTAGACCATCAGCTGAGTATCATGAGAAGAAGAACGGAGAGCACGGTGTATGGCAGTACAAGGTAGATATCGCTCTTCCATGTGCTACACAAAACGAGCTTAACGAAGAAGATGCTAAGATGCTTATCGCTAACGGCGTTACAGCAGTAGCAGAGGGTGCTAACATGCCTTCTACTCCAGAGGCTGTTGCTGCATTCCAGGCAGCTGGCGTACTCTTTGGACCAGCTAAGGCTGCTAATGCAGGTGGTGTTGCTACATCTGCACTTGAGATGTCACAGAACTCTGAGAGACTTCACTGGACATTTGAAGAGGTTGATTCTAAGCTTAAGGGAATCATGGAAGGAATCTTCCACGCATGTGATGATGCTTCTAAGAAGTATGGTATGGAAGGTAACTATGTTGCAGGTGCTAACATCGCAGGCTTCGAAAAGGTTGCTGACGCTATGATGGCACAGGGAATTGCATATTAAATTATAACTGAAATCTAAACTTGATTTTGATTTCAGTTATACTGGAGCAGCTTTTGCCGAAGGCAAATTTCCAATAGCTGCGACTGTCCTTGTTAATGACGAAAATCTCCTGTTACCTACAGGAGATTTTCTGTTTTTCTAAGTATAAAAAGAGCTAGCTATGAGAAATCATAGCTAGCTCTTTGCTTTACGGCTTAATCTACAACGCGGTCTTCGATTGGAATGTATTTCTTATGTGGACATACGGTCATGTATGCAGGTCTCATAATCTTGCCCTTGTGGCAAACCTCTTCCATTCTATGAGCACTCCATCCAGCAATACGTGCAATTGCAAATATTGGAGTAAATAGCTCTCCAGGAATGCCAAGCATCTGATAAACAAATCCTGAATAGAAATCCACATTTGGAGAAACACCTTTGTAAATCTTGCGTTCTTCAGCGATAATCTTTGGAGCAAGCTTTGCAACAGTTTCATAAAGGTTGTATTCCTTTTCCATACCCTTTTCTACAGCAAGCTTTTCAACAAAAGAGTGGAAGGTAATAGCACGAGGGTCAGATACAGAATAGACTGCATGTCCCATACCATAAATAAGTCCTGCATTATCAAATGCTTCACCGTGTAGCAAGGCTCTAAGATAATTACCTACCTCTTCTTCATCATCCCAGTTCTTAAGATGGGTTTTCATATCCTCAAACATCTTTACGACCTTGATGTTGGCACCACCGTGCTTAGGTCCCTTCAGAGAACCAAGAGCAGCAGCAATAGCAGAATATGTATCTGTTCCAGAAGAAGATACCAGGTGAGTGGTGAAGGTAGAGTTGTTACCACCACCATGTTCCATATGAAGAATAAGTGCTACATCAAGAAGCTTTGCTTCAAGTGGAGTGAACTTACTATCTGGTCTTAGACAGTGTAGAATGTTTTCAGCTGTTGAATAATCAGGCCTTGGCTGATGTATGATAAATGATGCATCATTATAATAGTAATCATAGGCTGCATACCCATAAACAGAAAGCAAAGGAAAGTTAGCTATAAGCTGTAAACACTGACGAAGAACATTAGGCTCAGATGTATCATCGGCACATTCATCATAGGAATACAATGAAAGTACTGAACGAGCCAGGGAATTCATCATATCCTTTGAAGGCTTTTTCATAATAATATCTCTTACGAAATTCTGTGGAAGAGAGCGGTAGTCAGAAAGAAGCTTCTTAAAATCTTCAAGCTGTTCTGCAGTAGGAAGAGAACCGAAAAGTAGCAAATATGTGCATTCCTCAAAGCCAAAATGCTGCTCCTGAGGAAGTGTTTTTACTATTTCCTGTACATTGTAGCCTCTATAGAATAACTGACCATCACAAGGAACTTCTTTTCCGTCTACAAACTTTTTGGAATTTACTTCTGATATTTCTGTTATACCAACAAGAACACCTCTACCATTTAAGTCACGCAAGCCACGTTTTACATCGTAAGTTGTATATAATTCCGGGTCTATATATGAGGACTTCTTAGAAAGCTCTGCAAGCTGTTCTAGCTCAGGAGTAATCTCACTGAAGTTTTCGATTGCCATAAACATTTTCCTCCTTTAACGTGCTAAAGCGATTTTAGCTATGTTACCATAAAAAGGTACTTTAACACAAGGTATATTGTGCCATTTTTTATGGTATTTTTTCAATAATATAGGTAGGTTTTTATAAAAATTTTAGACTTTATGGAAAGCTAGACAATATGTTTAAAATACAGCTGAAAAAATTGTATAAATCTGAGAACAATTTTTTACGGAAAACATTGACTTTAATTTAACGAAAAATTAAAATGGTAACTAGCGAAAATTAGTTTTTACTCCCATATTATATTTGGGGTGAACTAATAAATAAAATTAGAAAAGTGAGGTAAGACAAGATGGCTAATGTTGATTTAACTAAGTATGGCATCACAGGAACAACTAGTATTGTACATAATCCTTCTTACGAGGATCTCTACAAGGCAGAGGTAGATCCTTCTTTAGAGGGTTATGAGAAAGGTAAAGAGACAGAGCTTGGTGCTGTTAATGTTATGACAGGTATCTATACAGGTCGTTCACCTAAGGATAAATTTATCGTTGTAGATAAGAACTCTGAGAACACTGTATGGTGGACATCTGAAGAGTATCCAAACGATAACCACAGAATGAGCGAAGAGACATGGGCAGCAGTTAAGGAAATCGCTAAGAAAGAGCTTTCAAACAAAGATCTTTATGTAGTAGATGCTTTCTGTGGCGCTAACAAGGATAGCCGTATGGCAGTTCGTTTCATCGTTGAGGTTGCTTGGCAGGCTCACTTTGTATCAAATATGTTTATTAAACCTACAGCAGAAGAGCTTGCAAACTTCGAGCCAGATTTCGTTGTTTACAACGCTTCTAAGGCTAAGGTAGAAAACTACAAGGAGCTTGGTCTTAACTCTGAGACATGTGTAGCTTTCAATATCACATCTCGCGAGCAGGTTATCATCAACACATGGTACGGCGGAGAGATGAAGAAGGGTATGTTCTCTATGATGAACTACTTCCTTCCACTTAAGGGTATGGCTTCAATGCACTGCTCAGCTAACTGCGATATGGATGGAAAGCACACAGCAATCTTCTTTGGTCTTTCTGGAACAGGTAAGACTACACTTTCTACAGATCCTAAGCGTCGTCTTATCGGTGATGATGAGCACGGCTGGGATGACAACGGCGTATTCAACTTTGAAGGTGGTTGCTACGCAAAGGTTATCGGTCTTGATAAGGAATCTGAGCCAGATATCTACAACGCAATCAAGAGAGATGCTCTTCTTGAGAACGTAACAGTAGCTGATGATGGAAAGATTGATTTTGATGACAAGAGCGTTACAGAGAACACTCGTGTATCTTACCCAATCGAGCACATCAACAATATTGCAGCTGAGGTAAATAAGGTTTCTGCTGGTCCTGATGCTGAAAATGTAATCTTCCTTTCAGCTGATGCATTCGGAGTACTTCCTCCAGTATCTATCCTTACACCAGAGCAGACAAAGTACTACTTCCTTTCAGGCTTTACAGCTAAGCTTGCTGGTACAGAAAGAGGTATTACAGAGCCTACACCTACATTCTCTGCTTGCTTCGGTCAGGCATTCCTTGAGCTTCATCCTACAAAGTACGCTGAGGAGCTTGTTAAGAAGATGGAGAAGTCTGGAGCAAAGGCTTACCTTGTAAATACAGGTTGGAACGGAACAGGCAAGCGTATCACAATTAAGGATACAAGAGGAATCATTGATGCAATCCTTTCAGGTGACATCAAGAAGGCTCCTACAAAGACAATCCCAATGTTCAACTTCGAAGTTCCTACAGAGCTTCCAGGCGTTGATCCTAAGATTCTTGATCCTAGAGATACATACGCTAACGCTTCTGAGTGGGAAGAGAAGGCTAAGGATCTTGCTGCTAGATTCAACAAGAACTTTGTTAAGTACACTACAAACGAGGCTGGTAAGGCACTTGTTTCAGCAGGTCCACAGTTATAATTTGTAATCTAATTAACTGATACAAGAACCAGAGTGATAAAGACACTCTGGTTCTTTTTTGGTAAAAATTGGTTCTTTATTTTGTCACAATTATGTAGTACTATAATTGCAGGTAGTAAATACCGAAGTCATTCTAACCTGGGATGTACGATTTAACTTATCCTTTTTGAACCTACATTTACTTTAAATGGAATGCTTATATTTCTAGTTGGCTGTCAGGCCTCCATCACGCAGGGGAAGGCAAAAGATTAGTTGCGGCGATCCACCTAGCTAGAGCTAGGAGTCAATTGATAGGCCCGGCACTCTGGGTTAGATATTAAGTCATTATTGCGGTTATGCGTTGCATAGCCGCTTTTTCTTTGCTAAAATTTAGGGGATTGAGGAGAAACGTTATGTGGACATTTTTAGGCTATGGAAAAACATATTTAGATAAATGTGGTAGAGATAACATAGGAGCTTACGCAGCCCAGACAGCTTACTTTATGATTATGTCAGCTATTCCTGTTATGATGCTTCTTGTGTGGGTGGCAGGGTATGTGCCTTCTATTAATGAATATATGAATGAGCTTGTATATGATGTTCTTCCTGATACATTTTCACCATATATTGCAAAGGTTGTTGGTCTTGTTACACAAGCATCAGTTGGAATGATTTCAATATCAATAGTCATGGCTATATGGGCGTCTGGTAAGGCTTTTCAGAATTTAATGGTTGGCCTTAATCAGGTTAACAAAATTGAAGAGACCAGAAACTGGTTTGCAAGACGATTTAAGGCTATCTTTTATACTCTTGTATTGTTATCAGTAATTGTTGTGATTATGCTAATGCTTGTATTTACACAAAAGCTTCAGTATTACGCTAAGAACTACTATGGCTTTTGGGCTTATGTGGTCGGTATCAGGCCGCTTTTTAGAGGCATTTTTGTATTCATATTCTTAGTTATCGTATTTACGTTTTTGTTTACAGTATTGCCTAACAAGCATCTTACATTTTTTAGTCAGCTACCTGGCGGTTTTTTATGTGCAGCAAGCTGGTATATCTTCAGTTTGATTTTTGCAATCTGGGTTAAGGTTCTTAATACATACTCAATGTATGGGGCGTTTGCAACCATGATGATGTTTATGTTCTGGCTGTATTTTTGCATGTATTTTATGCTTATGGCAGCAGAGGCTAATGTATTTTTCAAAGAGGCTTTTGGCCTTGCATGGCGCAATTTTGTTCAAAGAATGAAAGAGAAACATCATATAAAGTGGACTGATAATAATTAGTGTGCTACACTAGGCTAGGCGCTATTAGCGAAAGATTTAGTTTATTTTTTAGAAAGAAGTTATATGTTAGTAAAAGATTTTGATTACGAGCTTCCTGAAGAACTCATCGCTCAGGACCCTCTGGAAAAAAGAAGTAATTCAAGACTTATGGTTTTGGATAAGAAAACAGGTGAGACAATTCATAAGCATTTCTATGACATTAAGGAATATCTTAAAGAAGGCGATTGCCTGGTTATCAATAACACCAAGGTAATCCCTGCCAGATTATATGGTGCCAGAGTAGGCACTGGTGGTAAGGTAGAGATACTTCTTCTTAAAAGAATCAGTGATAATCAGTGGGAATGTCTTGTTAAGCCAGGTAAGAAAGCACGTCCTGGAATGGAAATATCCTTTGGCGATGGCATTCTTACAGGTAAAATCATAGATATCGTAGATGAAGGTAACAGAATTATCGAGTTTAGCTACGAAGGAATCTTTGAGGAGATTTTAGATAAGCTTGGAGAAATGCCACTTCCACCTTATATTACACATAAGCTTAAGGATAGAGATAGATACCAGACAGTTTATGCTAAATATGATGGTTCAGCCGCAGCTCCTACTGCCGGTCTTCATTTTACACCAGAGCTTCTAGAAGAGATTAAGGCTATGGGAGTTAAGATAGCAGAGGTTACTCTTCATGTAGGTCTTGGAACCTTTAGACCGGTTAAGGAAGAAGAGGTCTTAGATCATCACATGCATTCAGAATATTTCATTTTAAATCAGGAGGCCTGTGATATCATCAACGAAACCAAGGCAAATGGTGGTAGAGTTATTTCAGTAGGTACCACAAGTACTCGTACACTAGAGTCTGCAGCAGAGCCAGGTAAGCCTCTTACACCTAAGAGTGGATGGACTCAGATTTTTATATATCCAGGTTACGAATTTAAGGTGATAGATGGGCTGATTACTAATTTCCATCTGCCTCAGTCTACACTTATTATGCTTGTTTCAGCTCTTGCTGGAAGAGAGCATGTGCTAGCAGCATACGAGGAGGCTGTTAGGGAAAAATACAGGTTTTTCTCATTTGGTGATGCCATGCTAATAACCGATTTATAACTTGAATTAAGGCAGTTTTACTGTTAAAATTTTAACCTAATGAGATTTTAATTTATGGGAGGAAGCCATGATAGATATAATATCTGAATTGAGCACCAAGTTTGAAGCGGAGCTTCAGAATATCAAGAATTCTGAAGAGCTTGAAAATATCCGTGTTTCTTACTTGGGTAAAAAAGGTAGTGTTACAGCTGCAATGAAGGAAATGGGCAAGCTTTCTGCAGAGGAAAAGAAGGAGTTTGGCCAGAAGATTAATATTCTTAAGAACACAGTTGCTGAAAAGATTGCTGCAAAGAAGGAAGAAATAGCATCCCTTGAGCTTCAGAAGGAGATTGATCAGGTTCCTGAATTTGATCTCTCTCTTCCAGAGCGTTTAGAGCAGGGAAGCTATCATCCTATTACACTTGTACAGCGTCAGTGCGAGACAATTTTTAAGTCTATGGGATTTACAGTTGAGGATTATAGCGAAGTAGTTACTGATTACGAGTGCTTCGAATCAGTTAATATTCCTAAGTATCACCCAGCACGTGATATGCAGGATACATATTACCTTGAAAATGGACAGCTTCTTAAGTCTCAGACTACAGCTGCACAGAACGCTATCTATAAGAAATACCGTAAGCAGCTTATAGAAGATGGTACTCCAATCAAGGCTATTTTCCCAGGCCGTTGCTTTAGAAATGAGGCAACAGATGCTTGTCATGAGAACACATTCTTCCAGATGGAAGGTGTAATGGTTGGCAAAGATATTTCTATCTCAAACCTTATTTACTTCATGAAGACAATGCTTTCAGAGGTATTCAGACGTGATATTAAAGTTAGACTTCGTCCGGGCTTTTTCCCATTTGTGGAGCCAGGCTTCGAGCTTGATATTAACTGCCTGAACTGTGGTGGCAAGGGCTGCCCATCATGCAAGCACTCAGGTTGGCTTGAGCTTTGCCCATGCGGTATGGTTCATCCTAAGGTACTTGAGGAAGGTGGAATTGATCCTGACAAGTATACAGGATTTGCTTTTGGCCTTGGTCTTACAAGACTTGCAATGATGAAATACGGAATAAAAGACATTCGTGATCTGAACAGTGGTAACCTTTCAAGCCTTGCTCAGTTCACTGATGATGAGCAGTAAGGGAGGACAAAGGACATGTTTATTTCAATGAATTGGATCTCTGATTTTGTTGACCTTGAAGGTTTAGACAAGATGGAGCTTATCAGTAAGTTCTCTCTTGCAACAGCAGAGGTAGAAAATGATATTTTCCATAAAGGCGAGGATTTATCTGGTGTAGTAGTTGCTGAGATTAAATCAGTAGAAGAGCACCCAGAATCTAAGAAGCTTCACCTTCTTAAGGTAGATGCAGGTGATGGTAAGCTTACAGATGTTGTTTGCGGCGCACCTAACGTTCGTGTTGGAATGAAAACAGCATTTGCAAAGGTTGGGGCTCAGCTTGGTGATATTACAATCGCACCTCGTCCACTTGCAGGATATGATTCATTTGGTATGTGTTGTTCAGAAAAGGAAATCGGTATTTCTGATAACAACGATGGTATCATGGACATTTTAGAGGATGTAGCAAATGGTACAGATATTAAGGATTTATACGAAATCGATGATATCATCTTCGAAGTAGATAACAAGTCTCTTACTAACCGTCCTGACCTTTGGGGTCACTATGGTATCGCTAGAGAGTTTGCTACTATTGCAAAGCGTCCTTTAAAGGAGCTTCCAACACTTGATTTAAGTAAGTACGACAATCTTGAAAAGATTGATTTAAAAATAGAAGACGAGCTTTGTCAAAGATATTCTTCACTTAAGGTTGAAAACATTGAGAAGAATGTTGCACCTATGAATATGAGAATTCGTCTCTACTATTGCGGCATGAGAGGTATAAATCTTCTTGCTGACCTTACAAACTACATCATGCTTGAAATGGGACAGCCTATGCATGCATTTGATTCTCGTAAGGTGGAAAAGATTCGTATCAAGAGATTTGATAAGCCATTTACATTCACAACACTTGATGGTGTAGAGCGTAATATTGACGAGAATACACTTATGATTTGCAACGACAATACACCAGTTGCCATTGCAGGTATTATGGGTGGTCTTGATTCAGAAATCGTAGATGATACTACTACACTTACACTTGAGTCAGCTACATTTAATGCAGCTTCAATCAGAAAGAGCGCAGTACGTCTTGCTCACAGAACAGATGCTTCTGCTCGTTATGAGAAGAGCCTTGATCCAGAAATGACAACAGTTGCTATAGCTCGTTTCATGAAGCTTTTAACAGAAATCGACCCTGGCGTGAAGGTAGTATCAGCGCTTACAGATGAATATGCATTCCATTATCCACATATCACACTTGATTTTAATAAGAGTTTTGTGGATAAGTACACTGGAATTGAGATAAGTGATGAGCATATTGTGGATACACTTACATCTCTTGGCTTTGGTATCACTCAGGATGGAGTTAATTTCCATGTAGATGTTCCATCATATCGTGCTACAAAGGATATCAGCTTAAAGGCAGATATTATCGAGGAGATTACACGTATCTATGGATATGATAACTTTGAGCTTTCTACAACAAATGCACCTCTTTACCCTGTTCGTATGGCAGAGGACAAGAATGTTGAGGATAGAATAAAGGACATTCTTGTTAAGAGATTTAAGCTTCATGAGGTTCATTCTTATGTATGGCAGTATGCTGATGAGTATAAGAAGCTTGGAATGGAAGTAGAGGAGAATGTTAAGCTTGCTAACTCTACTAACCCTAACATCGAAACACTTCGTCGTTCCATTATTCCTACACAGCTATGTCAGGTAAACTATAACACCGGCTATGATACAGATTTTGGTATCTTCGAGGTTGGTAGAGTAGTAGAGGGAACAAAGGCTGACGGTCTTTGTGACGAGAAGAAAAAGCTTTGCATCACATTATTCTCAAAGACTAAGTCGCTTGAGACTCTTTACTTTGAGCTTCGTGATATGATAGCAGAGACAATTGAGGATGTTAGACATAAGGCTCTTTCTTATAAAAAGCTTGAAGCTACTCATTCTTATGAGCATCCAAAGAACCTTTACAGCTTATTGCTTGATGATGTGGTAATCGGTAAGATGGGTGTTGCACATCCACTGGTTTCTAAGAAGATTGATAAAAAGGCAGCAATTGTATTTGCTGAAATCGATGTAGAAACACTTGCAGATATTAACCAGCAGCCTATTTCTTATGTGGAACCATCAAAATATCCATCAATCGAAGTGGATTTATCATTTATAGCAGAGAAATTTTCTGAAATAAATGATACAATAAAAGTAACTGCAGGAGATATCCTGAAAAAGGTAGGAGTTGCCGATATATATTCTGATGGCTCTAGTAAGTCAATCACTGTAAGATTACTCTTTGGCGCAGATGAGCGTACACTTACACATGAAGAGGTTCAGAAGGTTGTTGACGATATAATCGAAAAGCTTAAGAATAAGGGCATCAATCTAAAGGGGTAAATAATTTTGGGAGGCATGAGCATGGAAGAAAAGAGAAAAAACAAAAGACTTGATATTGACGTTAAGGTCGAAATCGAGAGAATCGATGAAGACAACATCACCACTGTTAAATACATGGAGGTTGATGTAGTTAATATCTCTAAGACAGGTTTAGCTTTCAGAGTACCAGATGTTAAATTTGAGGTTGGAGCATGTTTTGATGCTAAAATCCAGATTTGGACAAAGGAAACAATTGATACTGTATTTAAGGTTGTCAGAGTTAATGAGCTTGATAATGGAGTTCATGAGTACGGATGTATTTTCGTTGGGATGACAGATACTGATGCACTCAAGATAGAGATTTATCAACTGTTTAACGATGTACAGTAGTATAAGCTGGGAGAATAATTATCGTGAATAATAGTATTATTTTCCCGAATTTGCATATTACACTTGATAATGTTGGAAAAGGATTCTATATTGGATCCTTTTTCATTGCGTTTTACGGTGTGATAATTGCAATCGGGATGTTAATTGGAGTTAGCTTTATTTTAAAAGAAGCTAAGCGAGTTGGGTTCAACGAGGACCAGTTCCTTGATATTTGTATTATTACCATTATTTTTGGAGTGATTGGCGCACGTATTTATTACGTGGCATTCGCTTGGGATTATTATAAGGACAATCCAATCAGTGTATTTAATATAAGGCAGGGTGGTCTTGCTATCTATGGTGGCGTACTCTTTGGAATAGCATGTATTTTCATTTTATCTCGGCTGAAGAAGCTTAACTTTCTGCGAGTTATGGATGTAGCTATGTTTGGTGTAATAATTGGCCAAATCTTCGGAAGATGGGGCAACTTTTTTAACAGAGAGGCTTTTGGACAGTATACAGATGGGCTTTTTGCTATGCTGCTTCCTATGGATGCTATTCGTTCGCAGTCAGATGTTACAACAGAAATGCTTGCTAATCTTGTTACGGTTAATGGCGTTCAGTATATTTCGGTTCACCCAACATTTTTGTATGAATCCTTATGGAATTTGGGTTTGCTTATTCTTTTACTTTGCACTAGAAAGAAAAAGAAATTTGACGGGTATGTATTTTTTACATATTTGATAGTATATGGAGCAGGCAGATTTTGGATAGAAAGCCTTCGTACTGATCAATTAAAGCTTTGGGGAACTAATTTGGCAGTTTCACAAATTGTTGCTGGTACACTTGTGGTATTAGGCAGTGGGTTGTTTGTTTATCATTTAAAGAGGCATCCACTTCAGGAAAAACAATAAATATTGTATTTTTTTAAAGACATTGGAGTTCCAATGTCTTTTTTTTATTTCAATTTTTATCAGATATTGTGCTTTTTGTGGTCTGACCCTCCACTTTATACCACATCTTGGAGAAGCCAGAAATCATTGATTTTTCACGGTTTTTGGGTTGCGTAGAAGGGATTAATGGTTTAAAATGTAGTAAAAGTGGAGGAAAGTGGATAATTTGTGTCACAAAGTGGTAGAAAGGAGGAAATGCTGATATGTTCATGGGCGAATACTGTCACAATATAGATGCGAAAAATCGTCTGATTATGCCGGCTAAGTTTCGTGAGCAGCTTGGAGAGCATTTCGTCGCTACCAAAGGCTTGGATGGATGCCTTTTTGTCTATCCAATGAGTGAATGGCAAAATATCGAAGAAAAGTTTAGAGAGATTCCGCTTACTACTAAGGATGCTAGAAAGTTCTCCCGTTTTTTCTTTGCAGGAGCAGCTGAATGTGATGTGGATAAGCAGGGAAGAGTGCTTATTCCGGCAACACTAAAAGAGTATGCAGGTATCGACAAAGAGGTAGTTTCTGTTGGTGTTTTAAACAGAATCGAAATCTGGTCAAAGGAAAGATGGCAGGATGAAGGCACCTATGATGATATGGATGAGATAGCAGAGCACATGGCAGAGTTAGGATTGGGAATTTAGATGGAATTTTCACATTATAGTGTTTTATTACACGAAACTATTGATAATTTGAATATAAAGCCAGATGGAATTTATGTGGATGGCACTTTAGGCGGTGGCGGACATTCTTATGAAATTGCAAAGCGCTTGACCACAGGACATTTGTATGGATTTGATCAGGATACTGATGCCTTAAAGGCGGCAGGAGAGCGCCTTGCACCTTTTAAAGACAGGGTGACCACTATTCACAGTAATTACGAGTTTATGAAGGAGAAGCTATCTGAGCTTGGCGTTACAAAGGTGGATGGAATCATGCTTGATCTTGGCGTATCCAGCTTCCAGCTTGATGAAGCAGATAGAGGCTTTACATATAGAGTGGATGATGCGCCTCTTGACATGCGTATGGATAAAGATAAGGATATGACAGCGGCAGATATTGTAAACACATATTCTCCAGAAGATTTAACAAGAGTTTTGTTTACATATGGTGAGGAAAAGTTCTCTAAGCAGATAGTGAAGAATATTGTTAAGCAAAGAGAAATTGCACCAATTCTTACAGCAGGTCAGCTTAATAAGATAATTGCGGAAAGCATACCTAAAAAAGCTCAGGTTGGACAGGGACATCCATCTAAGAGAACATATCAGGCTCTTAGAATTGAGCTAAACAGGGAGCTTACAGTTTTAGAGGATCATATAGATGATATGGTTGATTTACTGAACCCGGGCGGAAGACTTTGTATTATTACCTTCCATTCTTTGGAGGATAGAATAACAAAGGTGGCATTTAAGAGAAATGAAGATCCTTGTACATGTCCAAAGGATTTTCCTGTTTGTGTTTGCGGCAAGAAATCAAAAGGTAAGGTTATTTCAAGAAAGCCTATTTTGCCAAGTGAAAAAGAGCTGGAAGAAAATTCTAGATCTAAAAGCGCAAAGCTTAGAGTATTTGAGAGAGGAAATTAAGCATAAAGCTTATTTGTATAAAAAAGGGAGTTTAATGCTAGTTTTAATTGCGAGATTATTAGGAGTTAGAGAATGCAGGAAGTAAGAACTTATTATTACAATCAGGGTAATGCGGTTAGAAAAGAGTCGGAACTTGTTCTAAGCCCTGCTAGAAGTCTGCCTACAAGAGAACAGCGGGAACGTGAAAAACGAGAAGAAGCCATTCGCAGACAGAAGATTACAGATAGAAGACGAGCAGCAGCTCTTAGAAAAAATAGATTATTAACAGGTTATATGATTGCAGCGGTTATTTTAACATGCTTAATGTTAGTTGGTTATGTTGGTTTGCAGACAAGCGTTACTACAAGGATGAATCATATAGCAGATTTGCAGAATGAATTATCCACCGTAAATGCAGATAACAAAGCTGCAGAAAGTAGAATTTCCACTACTACAAATCTTTCGGAAATTAAGGATAAAGCCATAAATGAGTTAGGAATGGTGTATGCAACCAGCAATCAAATAGTGTATTATAGTGTAGATGGTTCAGACTATATGAGTCAGTATCAGGATATTCCATAGAATAGAGATTCACAAAATGGCTAGTAATAAAAGACGAAGATTAAAACCGAATAATAAAATACTAAAAAGAATGCAACGTAAACTCTGGTTAGTTTTTGGAGGTGTTTGTATTCTTTTTGTCTTTCTCATAGGACGTGTAATGTACATACAACACACAAGTGGTGATAAATACGAAAAGATTGTATTATCACAGCAGGATTATGATAGTACAATCATTCCCTTTCAGAGGGGAAACATAGTAGATGCCAGAGGAACGGTTCTTGCAACAAGTGTGGATGTGTATAATGTTGTTTTGGATTGCAAGGTATTAAATGGAAATGAAAAGAAATTTGCAGGCAGTGTGGCTGCGACTATTGATCTTGTTACAGAATGCTTCCAGGAAATAGATGCCGAGACAATAAAGACGCAGCTTGCCAATAATGCTACCAGTCAGTATTACATTCTGGCAAAAAAGGTTTCCTATGAAGAGATGGCCGAATTCCAAGAAAAAAAGGACGAAGAAGGTTATAAGGGAAAGATATTTGGTATTTGGTTTGAGAAAGAATATATCAGACAGTATCCATACGGGAGTCTTGCTGCAGCTACAATTGGCTATGCAAGTAGTGGTAATGTTGGTGTTATCGGATTAGAGAATAAATATTCTTCAGTACTTAATGGTATAAATGGACGTACATATGGATACCTCAATTCCGATAATAATTTGGAACAGACAACAATTGATGCTACAAATGGTAATAACATCGTGCTTTCCTTGGATGTAAATATTCAGACCATTGTGGAAAAGGCTGTATCTGATTGGAATGAAGCTACTGCCGCCACCTGGAATGCAGAGCATCCAGATGAGCCAGAAACCTTTGGCTCGAAGCATACAGCAGTGCTTGTTATGAATCCGAACAATGGCGAGATTTACGCCATGGCACAATATCCAAATTTTGACTTGAATAATCCTAGAGATTTGACACCCTTCTTTAGCCAAGAAGATATAGATGCTATGGATCAGGAACAAAAGATGGATGAGCTGAATAAGATTTGGCAAAATTTCTGTACGACCTATACCTATGAGCCTGGTTCTACATTTAAGCCGTTTACTGTGGCAATGGGGCTTGAGACGGGAGTGCTTACAGGAGATGAAACCTACTTCTGTGATGGTGGAGAGATGATACCCGGTTATCCTAAGCTGGTAAAATGTGTTGCCAATAATAAGGGTGGACATGGTATGCAGACTATTGCAGATGCTTTATCAAACTCATGCAATGATGCTCTTATGCAAATGGTTAGAGCAATTGGCCCAGAGACCTTCGGCGAATACCAGTCTATATTTGGATTTGGACAAAAGACTGGTATAGATTTAACAGGAGAGGCTAGTACGGCAGGACTTATTTATAGTGGTGAAGATTTGAAATCTGCTATTAATTTGGCGACTAATTCATTTGGACAGAATTTCAATACTACTATGATTCAACTAGGTACAGGCTTTTGTTCCTTGATTA
Organism: Pseudobutyrivibrio sp.; assembly: GCA_017934625.1. Classification (GTDB taxonomy): domain Bacteria; phylum Bacillota; class Clostridia; order Lachnospirales; family Lachnospiraceae; genus Pseudobutyrivibrio. The sequence goes on from JAGBJE010000286.1 coordinate 20,127, forward strand.
ATGGAGGATATTTGTATGAGCCTCACTTGGTGACAAAGATTACAGATTCAAATGGAAACACCGTATCCGAGATAGAACCGGTTGTTCAAAAAAGAACTATCTCAAAGGAAACAGGAGATTTAGTTAAAAGCTACTTAGAGTATGTTGTATCTGACGGTACAGGTAAAACAGCTGGAGTAGATGGATATAGAATTGGTGGTAAAACTGGTACTGCCGAGAAATTACCACGTGGTAATCATAAGTATTTAGTTTCGTTTATTGGATTTGCACCTGTTGATAATCCTCAGGTAGTGGTGTATGTTATTGTAGATGAGCCTGGAGTTGGTGCTATTGGTAACAATCAGGCACACAGTAGCTTTGCACAAGAGATTTGCCACAATATTTTCGAGCAAATCTTACCATATCTTGGCGTTGAGTCTTCTCTTACAGACGAAGAGGAAGCGCAAGCAGCTCAGTCGCTTACAGAGGCAGCACAGGCTACACCTGATGAAGGAGTGGCAGAGGATACTCCAGAGGGTGAAGAATCTACAGCAGATCCAACAGCTACCCCTGAAGTGGTAGAGGACACATCAGGACAATAAGCGTTAACAGTTAGAGATTTATAAAGAGAATTGGAGTTTTATTATGTTTGAAGTTTTTTTACCAATGTTAGTTAGTTTTGTTTTGGTTCTCATTTTAGGACCAATCTGCATCCCTGTTCTTAGACGTCTTAAGATGGGAAATACTGAGAGAGAATATATTAAAGAGCATAAGCTTAAGAACGGTACTCCTTCAATGGGTGGTATCATGATTCTCATTGCTTTTGCTGTTGTTGGTTTTTATCACGCTAGATTTTGTCCTCATATTTATCCAATCCTGTATTTGACATTAGGCTTTGGAATTATTGGATTTATTGATGATTTTCTAAAGGCAATCAAACATAGCTCTGACGGATTAAAGGCTTGGCAGAAGATGCTTGGTCAAATTGCAGTAACTACAGGCTTTGCTGTTTACATGGTGAAGTTTTCTGATATTTCATTGGAATTAAGAATACCTTTTACAGGTGCTTTTGTTGATGTAGGATGGTTTGCTATCGTTATTCTTTATTTTGCAGTGTTAGGTACTGTAAATGGAGCTAATTTTACAGATGGCTTGGATGGTCTTGCAACTTCAGTTACTCTTGCAATAGCTGCATTCTTCGGAGTTGCTGCAATCCATTTATATTCAGATATAACACCTGCAGTGGCTGCCATGATTGGTGCACTTTTAGGCTTTTTAATGTTCAATGTTCATCCAGCCAAGATTTTCATGGGAGATACAGGTTCACTTGCACTTGGCGGTTTTGTTGCAGCTAGCGCTTACATGCTTAAAATGCCAATTTTTATTATTATTGTTGCAATTATTTATTTGTCAGAGGTTTTATCTGTTATTCTTCAGGTAGGCTATTTTAAGCTTACTGGTGGTAAGAGAATATTTAGAATGGCACCAATCCACCATCATTTTGAATTGGGTGGATGGTCTGAGGTAAAGGTTGTTGCTGTATTTACAACAATTACTATTTTCTTATGCGTTTTTGCGTATTATTTGGTCTAAAGGATTGGGGAAGAGTTTATGGTAAGAGAGCAGGAGTATGCTGCCACAAGGCGAGAGGCCAGGCGGCGTAAAAAACTAAAAAAGCTACTGAACTTTGACTATACCTTACTACTTATTGTGATATTTATCCTTGCTTTTGGACTTGTTATGCTTTACAGTACATCAGCTTATGCTGCGGCTCTTAAGACAGGTAATTCAGCGTTTTATCTTAAGAAGCAATTATTCGCTGCGTGCCTTGGATTTGTGGGAATGTTTTTCTTTACAAAGATCGATTATCGAAGATGGGCTCACTTGACTTTCACCTTTTATATTGTATCGATAATTCTATGTATATCTGTTATTTTTATTGGTACTAATATAAATGGTCAGTCTCGATGGCTTACATTGGGGCCGATTAATATCCAACCTTCTGAGATAGGTAAAGTAGCCGTAATTATGTTACTGGCTAACACTATAGATCGATATCCCAAGGTATTTAGAACTTTAAAGGGGGTTGTTTGGACGTTAGGGATTTATGCATGTCCATTAGTTGCAGTGGTTGCATATAATAACCTTTCAACTGCTATCATTATTTTGGGAATTGCTTTTATTATGGCATTTGTGGCTTCTCCTAAATATTGGTACTTCCTAGCGGCGTTCGGCGTGTCTTTTTTGGTAATTGTTGCGTCTATTCCGTTAGTAGGGTATCGTGCGGATAGAATAAACGCATGGCTTCATCCAGAAGATTTCATTAGTGATACAGGCTATCAAACCCTTCAGGGGCTATATGCTATAGGCAGTGGTGGATTATTCGGAAAAGGGCTTGGGGAAAGTATGCAAAAATACATAGTTCCAGAAGCACAAAATGATATGATTTTTTCGATAATCTGCGAAGAACTTGGGGTGTTTGGTGCTGTTTGTATTATTCTTTTATACATTTTGCTTTTATATAGACTTTTATACATTGCTAATCATGCTAAAGATATGTTTGGCTCTTATATTTGCATTGGTATTATGGCACATATTGCTATTCAGGTTATATTAAATATTGCTGTAGTTACAAACTCAATGCCAAATACAGGTGTTACATTGCCGTTAATAAGCTATGGCGGAACTTCGGTAGCTATTCTTCTTTCGGAGCTTGGCCTCGCCCTTAGTGTTTCAAAGAATATGGAATTCGAGGAGGATGAGGATGTCTAGAAAGCGAAAAAGGAGGCGCATCGGAAGCTTAATCCTTGGAATAATAGAGCTGCTGTTGGCAATTGTGATATTTGCTTTAATAGCTATGGCAGCGGCTTATTTCTTGTGTCCTCTTAAAAATGTGGATGTAGAAGGAACTGATTTGTACACCAAAGATGAGATAGTAAATTATATTATTGATGATGAGTATTCTCATAATACGGTGTATGCTTTTATAAAAAATAAAATTTTTCCTAAGTCTGATGCAGAATTTATTGAGTCCTTTGATGTTGTAATAAAGGGGCCGAATTCATTAACGATTGTGTGTAATGAAAAATCAATACTGGGATATATTTTAGCTGAAGATGGTAAGTATATATATTTTGATTATGATGGAAAAATATCTGAAATTAGCGAAACCTATGTAGACAGAGGCTATATGCAAATTACAGGAGTTTCATTAGATGAGCCTAAAATTGGTGAGCCTTTACCTATTGGTGATGATGAGATGGGATATCTTACATCTTTGCTAAAGATACTTCAGAAGAATGCCTTAATGCCTAACGCAATCTTTTATGATGATAAAGGTCATATCACTATTAAATATGAAACTTATAGTATTGCTCTTGGAAACAGTTATTTGCTGGAGGAGAAGATAGATAGGATGCTTAGGATATTACCTCAGAAAGAAGGAATGTACGACACACTACATCTTGAAAATTATTCAAACCAAAATACAGATATTGTATTCGAAAAAGATACTAGTTCAGAATAATTAAATAGAATTTTTTGTTAAAAATGGTTGCGAAATAAAATGAAAAACTATAATATTATTAGTGTACATTTATGAGTATGCATTTGGTATTAGAGATTTTGCAACCTCCCTTAGAGGTTTAATAAAAGGAGGATAAAGTTTTGATTAACATTACGACTGACGAAACAGGAGCTCCTGTCAGGATCATTGTTGTTGGTGTCGGCGGAGCTGGCAATAATGCAGTAAAGCGTATGGTTGAAGAGGGAATTGGGGGAGTTGAGTTCATCGGAATCAACACTGATAAGCAGGCCCTTGATTTATGCAAGGCACCTACTCTTTTAGCTATAGGTGAAAAGACTACTGGCGGTAAAGGCGCTGGAGCTAATCCAGAGGTTGGCCAAAAGTCTGCAGAAGAGAGCGCAGAGGATATCTCATCAGCAATCAAAGGTGCTGATATGGTATTTATCACATGTGGAATGGGCGGCGGTACAGGTACCGGTGCTGCACCTGTTGTTGCTAAGATTGCTAAGGAACAGGGAATCCTTACAGTAGGTATCGTTACAAAGCCTTTCCAGTTTGAGGGTAAGCCACGAATGAACAATGCTCTCAATGGTATAGAAAGATTAAAAGAGAATGTAGATACATTAATCGTTATCCCTAACCAGAAGCTGGTTGAGATTTGCAACAAGAGCATGGGAATTGGCGAAAGCTTCAGAATGGCTGACGGTGTTCTTCACCAGGCTGTTCAGGGTATAACAGATCTTATTACTAAGAACTCACTTATTAACCTTGATTTCGCTGATGTTACAACAGTTATGAAGGATAAGGGATTAGCTCACGTAGGTATCGGTTCAGCTAAGGGTGATGAGAAGGCTCTTGAGGCTGTTAAGGCGGCAGTTGCTTCTCCACTTCTTGAGACAAGTATTCAGGGTGCAACAGATGTTATTGTTAATATCTGTGGTGACGTTGGACTTAATGATGCTAACGAAGCTACATCTTATGTACAGGATATGACTGGTGCAGATGCTAATATTATTCTTGGTATCACAGTTGATGAGTCTATGGAGGATGAGGTTTCTGTTACTGTTATTGCTACAGGACTTGGTGACCCAGCTCCTGCAGGAAGCTTCCGTAGCACTACTGGTATGGTATACGGTACACAGCCAAGACAATCTAGCGCAGATTTTCTTGGTAGCATGAATAGAGCGGCAGCGCCAGCAAGCCAATCTGGTGTTACAAACACTCCACCAGTTGTTAACAGACCGGTTACACCTACTCCAGTACAGCGTCCAGTTACACCAACTGTACCTACTGAGAGCACAGTGCCTGAGCTTAACATCAAAATGCCAGACTTCATGAGTTCAATTAAGAAATAATTATAAGCCCCAATTTGGGGCTTTTTTTTAATGCATATGTTACTAATTGCGGACATACTTAAGTACATAAATATGGACATTCAAGTTTGCTAATATCTTTTCATAACAAAACGACAGCAGAATAGGAGGTTTTGATTATGAAAAGAAGACTTGATAAAGGGATGATTATTGCACTTGCTATTATTGCTTTATTATTTGCGACTGGCATTATATTTTTTTTATTGTATATGTTTGATATACAAATCTGTCAAGCAAATTTAGGTGGAATTATTGGTTCCTATTCAGGATTATCGAGTTCAATTTGGCTTATATTACTTTGCAGAAATTGTTGACTATGTATTGTGGGTTACCTATAATTAAATTATCTATATATAGTATCTTGTGATGACTGTAAACAAAAATATTGTAGGTTGTCTAAGGTTTGGACTATATGATTTAAGGAAGGTAATGATTATGAGTAAATGGTTCAAGAGATTTTTTAATGCAACGTTAATTATAACTTTAGTTTTTGCGTTTAATATAATAGCTTTCGCCCAGGGAACTACTAAGATTGCGGTATCTAAGAGCTCTGCTGCGGTAGGAGATACAATTACTGTTAGCGTATCCGGTACAGAAAAGGGAACTATTACAGTTAAATACACATCTAGTATGCTTAATCTTTCTAGTTGTAGTGTTTCAGGATATACAACAGAAGGTAATTCAGTATCCTTTTCTGGTACTTCTGGAGATTTAGTTTTTAAAGCAGCTTCAGAAGGTACCGCTTCTATAATAGTTTCTTCTTCAGCTAATTCTGGCAGTAGCACAACGTTAGCGATTGGTGCTTCAGCGTCAGCTGCTACAGAAACTAATGCTGAGGCAGCGCCTGCAACTCAAACAGAAGAACAAGCAGAGGCTGAGTCAACTGAAACTGATACTACAGAGACAGATGAGTCTGCTGTTAATGAGACACCTGCATCTACAGCTGTTAATTCTCAATCTGTCGGCACCTTAAACAGTGATGGTGGATTTGATATTGATGGAGTGGCATATGTAGTTTCTGAGCGTTACGCAGATTCTGAAATTCCATCAGGTTTTTCTAAGACAACACTTACTATTGGTAGCAGTACATATAGCGAGCTTTCTAATGGAACTATCACCTTGTTATATTTAAAGCCAGCAGATAATACTGCGGGTTCTGGTGTGTTCTATTTATATAATGCAGAGGCTGGTACTGTATCTCCATTTTTAATGCTTGGAAGCGCTAAGAATTACGTTATTATTTCTAATCCAGATTCAACATTATCATCAGCATTTTCAGAAACTTCTTTAGATGTTACAGGTGGGACAGCAACAGCTTATACTATAGATGGTTCGGAATTTTTCTATGTCTACGGTGTTAATCAGGATGGAGCATCAGGGTGGTATTTATATGATAAGACATATAAAACTGTTTCAAGAGTAGATGAAGCTGCTTTTAGCACTTCTTCATCAGATGTAGCAGCATCTGACGAAGCTGCAAATAACAGTTCAGATAGCTCTGATTTATACATTGAAAAGCTTAATTTATATCGCAAAATAATTATGGGATTAATAATCCTTTGTGTGGTTTTATTATTTATAATTATTAATAAAGCTATTAAGGGTCATGGGGAAGATGACGATGATTTTGATGGGGATGTTTTTGCTAGTGCTCCAAAGAAGTCTGGTAAACGTATGCCTCGTTCTATAGTCTTTGGTAACAGAGATTCTGATGAAGATGAAGAAGACTTTGAAGATGAGGACGATTACGAAGAAGATGAGGAATATTATGACGAAGATGATGAATACGAACATGAACCAGAAACATCACGAGTTCGTTATGAATCTGAATCTTATGACGCTAGAAGAGCATCTAGTTTAAATATGATGGATTTAAATGATCTATAAAGGAGTTTAAGAATATGGAATATTCTAGACAGGCAAAACGCGCTATTGCTGGCGCAACAAAGCTTTCAAAATCTTTGAAGCATAGCTATGTTGGAACAGAGCATTTATTAATTTCCATTATAGAGCAGGAAAATTCTCTTGCTGCTAAGGTTTTGAATTCAAATGGGATTACAAAAGATTCTTTACTTAAGCTTGTAGAGGAACTTATTTCACCTGGTGGAGAAATAGCCATTCAAGAACGTGATGGTTATACACCAAAGATGGAACAGCTTTTAGAGCATGCGCAAGAAGAAGCCGAAAAATGTAACTCTAAAACAATAGGAACAGAGCATCTTTTGCTTGCGATGATTCGTATGCAGGATTGTTCGGGAGCAAGACTTCTTAATTCGCTTGATATCAATCCTCATAAGCTCTTTTCTGAGCTAGTTGCAGGAATGGGTGCAGAGGGTACTGTTTACAAGGAAGAGATGCAGGCTATCAATAGCGGCAGAAGACGCAATGAGACATCTTACCTTGATCAGTTCTCTAGAGATTTAACACTTCTAGCTGAGGACGGTGAGTTAGACCCGATTGTAGGAAGAGATGCTGAGATTCAGCGTGTAATACAAATTCTTTCTAGACGTGGAAAGAATAATCCTTGTCTTATTGGCGAACCAGGTGTTGGTAAAACAGCTATAGTAGAAGGTCTGGCTGAAAGAATAGTTGATGGGAATGTGCCAGATTCTGTTAGAGACTTAAGAGTGTTATCTCTTGATTTATCTGGAATGGTTGCTGGCTCTAAGTATCGTGGTGAATTTGAAGAGCGTATTAAAAAGGTTATAGCTGAAGTTATAGAAGAAGGCAATATTCTTTTATTTATTGATGAAATACATACACTCATAGGTGCTGGTGGAGCTGAAGGCGCTATAGATGCATCTAATATTTTAAAACCAGCTATGGCTAGAGGAGAGATTCAGATTTTAGGAGCAACTACTATTACGGAATATCGTAAATACGTAGAAAAAGATGCGGCCTTAGAGAGAAGATTTCAGCCTGTAATGGTAGAAGAGCCTTCTGCAGAAGAAACAATAAAAATCCTTAAGGGAGTCAAGCATTTATATGAAGAGCATCATGGAATTACTATTCCTGATGAGGCTGTAGAAGCTTGCGTTAATCTTTCAGAAAGATATATTGCTGATAGATTCTTACCAGATAAAGCTATTGATCTTATGGATGAAGCTGCAGCTGCAGTCAAGCTTAAGGATGTTAAGAAGATTACCAAGGATGATTCTCTTACAAAGAAAATCGAAGAGCTTTCTGAAAATATGGAGCAGGCAATTATTGACGGAGATATTGAACTTGCAAGTTCTATAAAAAAAGAAAAGGACGAGCTTCTTGCAAAAAGAGAAGCTGAGGAGAAACGTCTAAATAGACGTACTAGAACTAAGCATATTACACTTACTGAGAATGATGTTGCTGCTGTAGTGGCTTTGTGGACTAAGATTCCAGTGGCTAAGCTTACAGAACAAGAGTCAGTGAGACTTAGAAAGATAGAAAGCATTCTCCATAAGAGGGTTATTGGACAGGAAGAGGCGGTTTCAGCTGTGGCTCGCGCAGTTAGAAGAGGTCGTGTCGGACTTAAGGAAAAAGGTAGACCAATTGGTTCATTTTTATTCTTAGGACCAACAGGTGTTGGTAAAACAGAGATTTCTAAGGCTTTAGCTGAAGCAGTTTTTGGAAATGAGAATTCTATGATACGTGTAGATATGAGTGAGTATATGGAAAAGCACTCAGTTTCTAAAATGATAGGTTCTCCACCAGGTTATGTGGGCTATGAGGAAGGCGGTCAGCTTTCTGAAAAGGTTCGCAGAAATCCTTATTCAGTAATTTTATTTGATGAAATAGAAAAGGCTCATCCAGATGTCTTTAATGTTATGCTTCAGATTCTTGATGATGGGCATGTGACTGATTCGCAGGGAAGAAAGGTTGATTTCAAAAACACAATCATTATCATGACAAGTAACGCCGGAGCCCAGGCTATCATTGAGCCTAAAAAGCTTGGTTTTGCTTCAAAAGAGGATGCAAGTAAGGACTACGAATTCATGAAAAACGGTGTAATGGAGGAAGTTAAGCGAATTTTTAAGCCGGAATTTTTGAATCGTATTGATGAGACTATTGTATTTAGGGCGCTTACTAAAGATGATATGAAAGAGATTGCTGCGCTTCAGGTTAAGCAGTTTGTGGCTAGATGTAAAGAACAGATGGATATTACTGTTACTATTCCGGCTACTGTAAAAACTTGGATTGTAGAAAAATCATACGAGCCAAAATATGGTGCTAGACCTATACGTCGTAAGATTCAAACTGCTCTTGAGGATGTTATGGCTGAGGATATTTTAGCAGGCAAGATTAAATCCGGAGATAAGGTGAAGGCTAAGATTAAGAAGGATGAAGTGGTTTTTGAAAAATCTTGATTTTGATTAAAGTTTATTGTGAAAATCAGATTCCTTTGTTATAATCTTTCTTAAGATAAGCTGCATGGTGCGGCGACTATAGGAGGAACAAAAATGGCTGTGATTAGTGAGTTGATTCGCAGTGAAGCAGATGGAACTATCAGCTTTGGAGATTACACATTAGCTGATAAAAAGAAGCTTGAGGATTTTAAACATGATGGGGATTTGTACAAGGTAAAGACTTTCTCTGATATCACTAAATTAGAAAGAAACGGTATGTTTGTATATGAGTCAGTACCTGGTACAGCAGTAGAAAAATTCAGTTGTACATCTGATTCAGTGGCGTTTACAGTTGAAGGCAAAGGGGATGCAATGATAACCCTCGAACTTGAGCCGGAAACAAGCTATGATATTACTGTAGGTGGCAGTAGTGCTGGTCAGATGAAGACAAACCTCGGTGGTAAGCTTAATTTATCAGTTGAACTTGATCCAGGAGTAGCAGTTCTGGTAGAGGTTAAAAGAGTTTAATAATTGATTTAAGTAAATCTTCCCACTTATTTGTGGGAAGATTTTTTTGGTTTAAGGAGAACAAATGGCTAATAAAAAAGTATCAGTATTTTTTTGTCAGGAATGTGGTAATGAAACTTCTAAATGGTCTGGCCAGTGCCCAGCATGTGGAGCCTGGAATAGCTTAGTTGAAGAGACTATAGATAAAACATCAGTTAAAGCAAGGGCTAAAGTTGCAGATGTGAAACCAACAAAAATTATAGATGTTACCACATCTAATGAAGCAAGAATGTCAACTACCATAGAAGAATTTGATAGAGTATTAGGCGGTGGAATTGTACCTGGTTCAATGATATTAGTTGGAGGTGATCCCGGTATTGGCAAATCTACATTGCTTTTACAGACATGTCAGAGGTTGTGTGCATCTGGAATTAATGTAATGTATGTTTCGGGGGAAGAATCGCTTCAGCAAATTAAGATACGTGCCGATAGAATTGGCCATTTTAACGATAAGCTTGATCTGTTATGTGAGACTAGTCTAGATACTATAAAGGCTGTTGTAGAAAGAGAAATGCCTACAGTACTTATAATTGACTCTATTCAGACCATGTTTAATGAATCTGTCGGTTCAGCGCCTGGCTCGGTTTCGCAGGTAAGAGAGTCGACAAGTGTATTGATGAATATTGCAAAGGGTAAAGGGATTGCTATATTTATTGTAGGTCATGTTACAAAAGAGGGGACTGTGGCAGGGCCAAGAGTACTTGAACACATGGTTGATACGGTTTTGTACTTTGAAGGTGATAGACATGCATCCTATAGGATTCTTAGGGGTGTTAAGAATAGATTTGGCTCTACAAATGAAATCGGAGTGTTTGAGATGAGAGATACAGGTCTGGAGCAGGTAAAAAATCCATCTGCTGTAATGCTTGATGGAAGACCTGAAAATGCAACTGGTTCGATTGTTACCTGTTCCATGGAAGGCTCAAGACCTATACTTGTAGAAATACAATCATTAGTTAGTAAAACTGCTTTTGAAATACCAAGGAGAATGGCAACAGGCTGTGATTACAATAGGGTGAATCTTTTGGTGGCAGTATTAGAGAGAATGCGTGATACTAAGGCAAATAGAGCTTGTGGTATATTCTTGGGTAGATCTGATATATATGTGAATATAGCAGGTGGCATACGTATAGGGGAACCTGCAATTGATTTAGCTATTGCTCTTGCGATTTACTCTAGTGAGAAAGATATACCTGTGGATGCAGATACGATTATATTTGGTGAAATTGGTTTATCTGGCGAAGTACGTTCTGTTTCAATGGCAGAGCAGAGAGTAAGTGAAGCTAAAAAACTTGGTTTTAAAAAGGCAATTATACCAGCATCTAATATGAATAGTGTTAATAACATTAAAGGAATTACTGTAATAGGAGTGGCGAATGTGAAAGAGGCTGTTGATGCATTGTCAAAATAAGCTATAAAGCAATTGTAAGAACAATTGCTACAATTCATACAATTAGCCTGAGATATGAGAAATGATTAACTTTAAAAAATCACAGAAATTCAGTTGACACCTAAAGATATAGATGATATTATAATCGAGCACTGAGGGAACGAAGTGCTGGAGGAAAACAAAATTGTATAAACAATTTAAATCCTTTTGGATTCCTTCAAAATAAATAAAAAGTTGTTGACAAAAAGCTTCAATCGTGATATTATAAACGAGTTGTCGCTGAGAGCAACAACAAAGCGAAGATTGATAACTGAACAGTGAAACAAACCTTGAATTAATACAGTTTTGTATAAAACATGTATCCTTGAAATTCATTTAAGTTTCTTAATGAAACGAAACCTTTATAGTAAACAAGTCAGTTTTATACTGATTCGGAATTAAATTCTTTTCAACATGAGAGTTTGATCC
>JAGBJE010000287.1 GCA_017934625.1 Pseudobutyrivibrio sp.
CTTATTTATGGTATTTGTTGCTTCAGCCATAATTGGATTCTCCTTTGCTAATATGTTTAAATCTTCCCAGGTAGTGGCGCTGAAAAGACGAGCCCAATGATCTAATCTGTAGGACTTGTCAATATTAGTTGCGTTTTTTAACTGAGTTAAGTCTAACATGGAAATGGCAAATTTACTACTGTGAATCTTATTTTTTCTAACTCACGCAGAAAAAAACTTGTTGACAACAAATATTCCAAATGGTATAGTTACTTCAACACAATAAAGTATTAAACCGATGAGGGAGAGGAGTACCTCTTTGTGATTCATTTTAGAGAGCCGCGGTGGTGGGATGCGGTATGATAGCAATTAGGGAATGGACTCCTGAGGGCGTGAGGAAATGACATGGTCAGAGTATTGCACGACGTAAGGCTTACGTTAGTAGCCAAGGGTATGTTGGTATCCTGTAAGAGCATAGGCTAGCCTATGAATTCAAGGTGGCACCGCGGATTAGATTATTCGTCCTTGATAGAAACTAGAAACTGGTTTCTATCAAGGACTTTTTTTATACAAAAGTATGATAGAAACCCTCATCAGTCAGCAGCGCTGACAGCTTCCTCTCCGCTGCCGCTCCGGTCGGCTCAGAGCAGAGGTCCACTGGACCTCTTGAGCCCCTAAAAGAGGAAGCCTTTAATAGGAGGTAAACATGATTAAAGAGGCTATTGTAAAAATTGTAAACAAAGAGGACCTTACATATGATGAGGCCTACACAGTAATGAATGAGATTATGGGGGGAGAGACTTCTCCAACACAGAATGCGGCATTTCTAGCAGCACTTTCTACTAAAAGTGCCAGAGCGGAAACAACAGATGAAATTGCAGGATGTGCAGCTGCAATGAGAGAGCATGCTATCAAGGTAAACACAGGTATGGATGTGTTTGAGATAGTAGGAACTGGTGGAGATAATGCACATAGCTTTAATATCTCTACCACGTCGGCACTGGTGGCTGCAGCTGCAGGTATGAAGGTGGCAAAGCATGGCAACAGAGCAGCATCTTCACTTTGTGGAACAGCAGATTGCCTGGAAGCCCTTGGGGTAAATATTAATCAAAGTCCAGAGAAATGCGTAGAGCTTTTGAATGAGGTGGGAATGTGCTTCTTCTTTGCACAGAAGTATCACACATCAATGAAATATGTAGGTGCTATCAGAAAAGAGCTTGGATTTAGAACAGTATTTAATATACTAGGACCGCTTACAAATCCTGCTACACCTACAATGCAGCTTCTTGGTGTGTATGATGAATATTTGGTTGAGCCACTTGCACAGGTTTTAATAAACCTTGGAGTAAAAAGAGGAATGGTAGTGTACGGCATGGATAAGTTGGATGAGATTTCTCTTTCAGCTGATACTAAGATTTGTGAGATTAATGATGGATGGTACAAAACATATACAATCACTCCTGAGGATTTTGGATTTGAGAAGTGCTCAAAGGAAGATTTAAAGGGTGGAACTCCAGAGGAGAATGCCCAGATTACAAGAGATATTTTAAATGGAGCTAAGGGGCATAAGAGAAATGCAGTGCTACTTAATGCAGGTGCAGCCCTTTATATTGGCGGTAAGGCTGATAGCTTTAAGGGGGGCGTAGAGCTTGCTAAAGAGATAATTGATTCTGGCAAGGCGTTTAAGACATTGGAAAAGCTAATTCTTGTAAGTAACGAGATTTCTGAGGACAAAATAGACGAGATTTCAAATGCTGTAAGTGGAGCTTGCTAAGGAGAGCCTATGAACATACTAGACCAATTAGCAGAATATGCAAAGATTAGGGTCGCTGAGAATATGAAAAATAAATCTCTTCAGGAGATTAGGGAAGAAGCATTAAGACTTCCAAAGGGAAATTTTGAATTTGAAAAAGCACTTCGTAAAGACGATATATCGTTTATTTGTGAGTGCAAAAAAGCATCACCTTCAAAGGGAATAATTGCAAAGGATTTTGATTATCTTTGTATTGCAAAGGAATATGAATTAGCTGGAGCAGATTGTATCTCAGTTCTTACAGAGCCAAAGTGGTTTTTAGGAAGTGATGATTATTTAAAAGCTATCGCAAATACGGTAAGCATTCCTTGCATCAGAAAAGATTTCACTGTAGATGAGTATATGATTTACGAAGCCAAGCTACTTGGAGCAAAAGCGATTCTTTTGATATGTGCCATATTAAAAGAGGAGCAGATTAAAAGCTACATTAAGATTTGTGATGATCTTGGAATCAGTGCACTAGTGGAAGCCCATGATGATGAAGAAATTCAGATGGCAGTGAGAGCGAAAGCCAGAATCATCGGTGTAAACAATCGTAACCTAAAGGATTTTTCAGTGGATGTGTCAAACAGCAAAAGACTAAGACAGCAAATCCCGGATGACATAATATTTGTATCAGAAAGCGGAATCAGTACAAG
>JAGBJE010000288.1 GCA_017934625.1 Pseudobutyrivibrio sp.
TAAAGGATGAAGAAATTACTGAAATCATGATAAACGGCCCCAAGAATATCTTTATAGAAAAGAATGGAAGGGTGGAAAAAACAAGTGAGCAGTTTTCTTCGGAGGAAAAGTTAAACGATGTGATTCAAAGCATCGTTGCTAACACCAACAAGATTGTAAACGAGTCTAATCCCATAGTGGATACCAGGCTTAGTGATGGTTCCAGAGTAAACATAGTGCTGCCACCTGCAGCAGTAGATTACAGCATTTTATCTATAAGAAAATTTCCAAAAGAGCAAATGACCATGGAGCGATTAAAAGCGTATGGTTCTATTTCTGATGAGCAAATCGAATTTCTAAAAAAGCTGGTAATCAGTGGCTATAACATATTTGTATCTGGCGGAACAGGAAGCGGCAAGACCAGTTTCCTAAATGCATTAGGAGAGTTTATTCCTGAGGATGAGAGAGTAATTACTATCGAAGATTCGGCAGAGCTTCAGCTTAAGAATGTTAGGAATCTGGTTAGGCTGGAGGCTAGAAATGCAAATTTGGAAGGCAATAACGAAATTACCATCAGGGATTTGCTTAAATCATCCTTGCGAATGCGTCCGGATAGAATAGTTGTAGGTGAGTGCAGAGGCGCGGAGGCATTGGAAATGCTGCAGGCATTTAACACAGGCCACGATGGAAGTCTGTCCACAGGCCACAGTAATTCCTGTAAGGATATGCTATCAAGATTAGAAACGATGGTGCTTATGGGAGCAGAGATTCCACTTAGTGCAATAAGGCAACAGATTGCATCGGGACTAGACATAATTGTGCAGCTGGGAAGGCTTAGGGATAAAAGCAGAAAGCTCATTGAAATAACAGAAGTTCTTGACCTTGAAAATGATGAGATACAGCTGAATCCCCTGTATAGCTTCAAGGAGCTGAATGAAGTAAATGGAAGGATAATAGGCGAATGGGAAAAAGTAGGCGACCTAAAGAGAAAAGACAAATTAGTCGCAAGTGGTCTTTCAATATAGCAAACCTAAAGGATAAAAGTGGATTGATTATATTGCAGGGCATTGGTCTAACTGTTGTAATCGCATTCCTATTCTACAGGTCAATTCTTGGTCTGATAGTGGGAGGGATTGTAATTCCATTTTGGTACAAGCTTGCGATGAATGAGCTGAAGGCTAAAAGAAAAGCAGGTGTAATGCAAGAGTTTAAGGAATATATGATGCTCATAGTAGCTTCACTTCAAACAGGCTATTCCCTGGAGAAGGCGCTGGTGCAATCTGAGGTAGAGCTTAAGAGGCTATACAAAGATGAATCGGTACTACGTCCATACGTGCATGTGATGAATCAAAAGATAGGAATGAACATTCAGCTGGAAAAAGCCTTCCTTGAATTTGCTCAGGCTATAAATCTAGAGGAAACTATTAACCTGGCAGAAATCATATCCTTTGCAAAGCGAAGTGGTGGCAATTATGGAAAAAACATTAGGGACACTGCAATCAAAATAGAAGACAATCTAGGGGTTAAGCAGGAGATAGAA
>JAGBJE010000289.1 GCA_017934625.1 Pseudobutyrivibrio sp.
ACAATACAGGTTAGCATCCATGTGTTCCGCCTAATTAATAAATATGTGTCCAGGATTCTGGGTACATATCATTCCTCGGAGGGCTTTTTATTTAACTGCTTATCTTTGCGATACCAGTATACTCCATACAATTTGTATAATATAATTATAATCTAATTACAAATCAACTTTTCTCATATCGAAACTATTATGGAGCACAAAATGAAAACTTTAATTTTAGGGGCCAGTGGATTTCTTGGCGAAACTATTTATTTCAAGCTAAAAAATTTAGGGAATGATGTTTTAGGTACATGCAACAAAAATACAAATAATACCAATCTAATAAAACAGGATGTTTTTGATGTAGATAGCCTTCTACATCTTGTTAATAGCTATAAACCTGATGTTATTATTTGGTCCATAATGAATCACGAGCAGGAAGAAGAAATTGCAGAAAATGTAATGCCCATTCTTTGCAAAGCCATTGGTGACATTAGATTTATTTTTATATCTACATCGGTTGCCTATGAGCCAAATATGTCCGAAGATGTGAAACCATTATTGAGAGATGAAACAAGCTATAATCACCATTATTTCAACGGAAAGATTAAATCTGAGCAGAACATAAAAAAGCTTCCAAATTACTGCATTGTTCGCCCAGGAAGTATTTACGGTATCAATCCTTTAGAAATAATGGATAACAGGAGCCTTATATTAAAAGAACATATTGAATCTAATGAAGAATATGTAAGAGCCACAAATATCATTTTTAGCATTGTGAATGTCAATGATTTAGCTGATGCAATAATCGAATTAATCTCAAATAATTACTCCGGAATAATTAATATTTCTGAAGATGAGCCTATATCGCATTATGCTTTCAACAAAGCACTGTGCAAAATGTATGGCTGGGATGATAGCTGTATTGTTCCCAATATAGAAAAGGAAAATATTTATTATTTGAACAATAGCTTAAGGAAAACAATTCTTAAGACAAAAATTGGAAGCTTGATAGAAGCTTAGAATTTTTTAAACAATTCCACATAAATATCAGGCATACTTTTTTGATGTTTTGACACAAAAAAATACTTTTAAGAATGATATATTCTTGACTAATTCGGAATCGGATTCCGAATTAGTCATACTTATTGTTAGAGAATCAAGCAAAGCAGTAATGTCTCTGCTGATATGCCCTCGGCGTTTCAGATATTAGACACAATACCTGAAAAAAACGAGGGACAGGAGCTGTTGTGTGCATGTGCTCTATGCCAGGTGTATTAAGAGAAAATGTGTTACAAATTCCATATTGGTTTATTTAATGGCATTGATGGGGGAATTAGATATGGAATATGTTATTCAGATCCATAAAACAGATGGTCAGAATTCAATTTTAGGTTCAAGATTTCATGTAAATTTCTCAGAGCTTGGCATTTACTCTGGTAAGGCAGAGTTTACATCCAAAGTAAAGGGAAAATGGGATTTTGAGTATAAACTAGTTTTATAAAATAGTATATGATATAATACTCTACAAATTTCAAAAAAGGAGGAATAGGAATATGGTAATGTTTTTAAAGTTAAGAAATATCTAATAGGCATGAAACCTTAGATAAATAGTTTCGTGCCTTGTTATCAAGAACAACTAACTATTTACATTAAGGAGATAACTAGAAATGGTATTTCAAGACAATATAATAAAAGAGTATTTAAGTAACGTATATTTTATTACAGGTACACCATGTGGAGGAAAAACTACAGTATCAAGAGCATTAGGAAAAAAGTATGGACTATCTGTATACGATATAGATGAAATGTTCCCAACATATCAGGGTATTGCAGATGAAGCACATCAGCCTAATATGCTGAAAGAGTTTCGAGATGCTGATGAATTTTTTGGAAGAAGTGTTGAAGAATATAAAGCTTGGCTTATGGGAAATCTAAGAGAGCAGCTAGATTTTATTATCTTAGATTTGATAAAGCTTTCTCAAAAAGGAAAAGTTATTTGTGATTGTCATTTTACTATGGACCAGATAAAACAGTTTTCAGATTCATCCAGAGTAGCATTCATGATAACAGATCCATCGGATTTGGTTGAGACATATTGTGATAGACCAGATCATCAAGATTTCAGTGATTTCATCCATAGCGCAACTGACTATGAGAAGGCTAAAAGATTATGCACTCAGACATTGTATGAATTAAATATGGAACCATACAATGATATTAAAAATAGTGAATTCTTTTGGCTTGAGAGAGATACACTAAGAAGTGTCAATGACACTGTAGCCATAGTTGAGAAACATTTTGGTTGGAAGTTATAATTGATATATGGCCCTTCGGGATTTTCTGATATGTGCCCCTTTTACTGGACAAAGCCAGCGAAAGGGGTTTTTTTATAATCTAAGATTGGTTATTATATTAGGGAAAGGAGAAGGATTATTATGAATGAAAATATTATAAAGCGTAACCAACTGCTGGCACAGAAGGTTATTAAGGGACTTGAGTCAAGAAACATGAAGGGCTATTATGCTGCCGATAAGGAAGAGGCACTTAAGATAGCACTTGAATTAATTCCAGAAAATTCGTCTGTCACTATGGGTGGCGCTATGTCAGCCAGAGAGATTGGATTGGTCGATGCAATTAAAAATGGAAAATATCATTTTATTGAAAGAGAAGGGGCATCTACTGACGAAGAAAAGCGTAAGGCAACACTTGAAGGTTATGATGCTGATTATTTCTTAGCTAGTGCCAACGCGATGACTGAAGATGGTGTAATAGTGAATATAGATGGGAATTCCAATAGAGTTTCAATGATTGCACATGGACCAAAGCATGTTCTTTTTATTGTCGGAATGAATAAGATTTGCGATGATGTGGATGGAGCTATGAAGCGAGCAAGAAATGTGGCAGCACCAATTAATGCTCAGCGCTTTGATTTAAATACACCTTGCGCAAAAACAGGTTCATGCATGAATTGTAAGTCCCCTGACACTATTTGCTGTCAGTTTTTAATTACACGTTATTCTCGCCATACTGATAGAATTCATGTAATTTTGGTTAATGATAATTTGGGATTTTAGATAATTGTATATAAATGATATAAGCACATATATCACATACAAGGCCTTCGAGGATTTCTTCGGAGGTCTTTCTTAAATTGACAATAAATAATATGTGTGTTATACCAAGATGGCATGTATACAAAGTTCATAAATATTTTTAACAATAACTAACAAGGAAGGGCTAGAGATAAGTGAAAATTAAAAGTCTAAAAAGTGTAGTACTAATGCTCTCATTACTCGCAATAATGGGATTAGCAGGATGCACTAAAAAAGAAGATGTTAATAATCAAAACAAGGGAGAGAATATAGTACAAGAAGATGAATATGAGGAGCCACAAGATAATCAAGAGGAAGCAGCAGATGTAGAATCTATAGAAGATTATTCGAGCTATGAGGGAAAATGGACATTAGATGGTGCACCTGTAATTGATTCTGGTGCATTATTGACTATAACAATAAAAAATGGCAATGAATTAGAAGGTGATTTATTTACATGCCAAAATATAAGTGACCGTGAAGCAGAAATTGAAAATATATCTGGAACCATAGTCGATGGTGAATGTAGCTATTATTTTACTGATGATGGCTGGGAAGGAAGCGGTACTCTGCTTATTCATTTAGATAACGATAAAATATCTGTCGAAGTAATAGATTATGTTATGGCAGATACGAACCTTACAGGGTATGGAATAAGCGGAACATATAATTTTGTAAGATTAGATGAGGCAAATAATAATCCTTACAACTTAAAGAAGTATAATAACGATTGGTCATATGAACAGATACAGGAAGAAATAGATAAACGACAGCAATTCAGAGATGGCTGCTTCTTTTATAAAGAGTTTACAGATTATATGGAGACTAAGCGTAATTGCGTAGACTATGAAGTGGCCTGCAGCTATCTATATGATACAGATAAGCAATATTATACTGCTGACGACTTTTCAGGGGATTCATGGCTAATTATCCATTTGGCAAAAAATGAAATATATGCTCGCCACGGATATATTTTTACAGATCCGGATGTGTATGATTTCTTTATGTCACAACTGTGGTATATACCTGAGGTTAAACCAGAAGATTTTGATGACTCTGTATTCAATGAATATGAGAAGGCTAATTTACAAATATTATCTAGATTAGATGACATTTAAATAATTGCGTAGGGGGAAATATGATAACAATATTTAATAGAAAAAAACTGTTAGAAGATACATCTCCATTAGAGCTTGCAAGAGTAACTGAGGAATTGAAAAAGAATAAAATAAAATACGAAGTAATCACAAAGCGTAATCAGTCTAGCATGGGTATGGCACTGCATACTTCAATGGTATCCAGTGCTGCCAATGGTGGATTTTCTTCACATGAAGCATTAGGAAATATGGTGTATATATACAAAGTTTATGTCAGTAAGAAAGACTACGAGAAGGCGAAGTCTATTATATTATAACTGACCTGAAAAACGAACCATAGAAATAACTACTCACAATATATATTATGTTGAATATCACAAGCTTATATGATATTATCCAAATAATTAGCTAGATAGTTAAATAAGGAGAGTAGATTCTTGGGTAGAAAAAATACTATCATTATCATAATAGCATTTGCTATATTAGCCTGTTTGATTGGAATACTTATTTATTCAAAAACTAAAATGAAGTTTTATGATGATTCATACAAAAGAGAATATACATATTCAGGTGTATTTAAAACCTTTGCTACCGAATATAATGGAGGAAACTATATATTTGAAAGTACTATTTTAGATAAAAAAGAAGCCACATCCCTAGTAAAAGCTTTTGATGAATCTCGTAAGCAGATTATTAAATCATCTAATAAAGTAAAGCAAGAAAAAATAAATGTATATGTAGTGTATGATAACAGATTAGTGGGACCAGTCATAGAAAATGATGCATTATTTCTCCCTCATAAGTATTTAGATGAATACGACTACAGATACTGGCTTGTTCAATTGATGCTTTCAAAAGGGCATTGTAGAGCTACATTCGATGAATATAAGACTATTTTCAATCTGAAAGACATAGATTACCCAAGACAATTTTCAACTGAGGGGTTAAGCAAGGAATAGCTGAAAATTCTAGATGAAACTGAGCTATTTGTTGATGGTGATAATAATTATATATTTAAAACTGATGGGTCTGAATTTATTATAAATAGCAATCTAATAGATGATAGTACCTATGAAAAAATAATAGATTTAATTCAAGGCGAAGCTATCACAAAAGAAAATCTGAAAAAGCTTTTAGAAGATATTAATATAGACCATTCTATGTATGGTGGAAATGTTGATGATATTACCTATCATATAGAAAATAAAGGTGCAAGAAGTTTCACTAGCATAAATACGGATGGAAAAATAGAGATTACTTTAAATAATTTGACGGTACGCACACTAGAACATGAATTGATGCATGGCTTTTTTGTAGATTATACTGATTTAAATAAGTATTGGATTGAAGAAGGCTTTTGTGAATATGTAGCGTATATTTTATACCCAGACAATAAATTGGTTGAGGGTATAAGTAAAATGTCGGTTGATGATTCATATGAAGATGGTGATTTTAAGCGTTACCTGCAATCTAAAAATTACGATGATAATGATATAGTAAGACTGTATTTTGATTATGTTGTAAATCGTCTGTATCAAGGAAAAGATGTTTCGGATTATCCTAAGTTAAAGGAAAAGGTGGCAACAAACTTTGGACCAAACGAACAATCAAAATATTATGGTTTAGAACTATCATACACAGAAGCTATGAGTTTTACTGCTTATTTGATAGATTTAAATGGGCTTGATGGCTTATTTGATTTTATGTCTTCTGAAAAGTCATATGAGGAGTTTTATGGAAAATCTTACTATATACTAGAAAAAGAATGGAAAAATAGTATAAGTGAAAATTAAAAACTTATTTTTTACAGGAGTTTTGTTAAACAAAGCTCCTTTTATTTGTTTTAAAATTAAAATATGTAATAATAAAAAGAAAAGGAAAATAGAGCCATGAAGCTTAGAAACATTCTTATAGTTGTAAAAGATATAGAAAAATCAAAGAAGTTTTATCATGACCTATTTGGTCTAGATATGCTTCTTGACAATGATGGAAACATGATATTGACAGAAGGGCTTGTTTTACAGGATGAGGCTATTTGGAAGAAGTTTCTTGATAGAGATATTATTCACGAGAACAATGCTACTGAAATATATTTTGAAGAGCGAAATCTAGAAGAATTTGTAGAAAAGCTTGAGAGACTCTATCCAGATATAAAGTATGTAAATAGATTGATGTCGCATTCCTGGGGGCAAAAGGTTGTACGTTTCTACGATTTAGATGGTAATCTAATTGAAGTTGGGACACCTATGAGCTAAAATACTTTATGAATTCAATAGATTATTAAAGGTGAAGCAATGAAAAAGACTATGATTAGAAAGTTAATATACGTTCTTGCATGTCTTTTTTTGTTGTGCAATTTTTTCTGCTTAAGTAATTGTGAGCAAACCTCTGCAAATGCATTTAGCTATGATGACAGACCTTCAATCACTATCAATGTGCCTAATGGGGCGCAGATGGAAATAAAGAATGAAAAAAGCGCCAGTACAGACACTACATATGCAGCTACAAAAACAAGCCAAATAAAAACAATCTCTAATGTAAGATTCATCTTGCTGGCATTCTTCTTATTAATAGCAGGATGTTTGTATTCTCTTAGAAATTCTAATATATCAATATCTGAATTGATATATTCTAGAACTTTCATTATCAAATTTATCCATGATAAGGATGGGCCAAAGCGCCGCTAAATTCAATTACTATATTTCAGCTTATGCAAAATCTGCATAGGTTTATTTTGCGTGGAAAGGATTTTATAAAATGATTGAAAATATATTAATTGGAGTTTTTGCTGTAATTATCTTAGGAGGCGCAGTTGCAGCCTGGTGGATTGAAAATGGTCCAGAGAAAAAGGATAAGAATGAGGGGGATAAATAATATGGTTTATATATTGGTAGCAATTATAGCAGTTTTATGTTGGTTTGTATGTGTAGGGATAGCTAAGTTTATTGATTTACTGAACAAAAATCAGGATTGGTACATTAAGCTTGGCGCAGATTTAGAAGAAGATAACTAACAATATTATCGTGGGCTCATCATGAGCCCACAAAGTTTTTACATGAGAGTATTTTAGATGAATTTTACTTACATGAAGTAATCATACATGAAAACAAAAAGGAGGAATGTACAGATTGTTACTCAACATATTAATTTTGATACTTGGATTTATCGCACTTGTTAAGGGTGCAGATTGGTTCGTACTGGGAAGCTCGGATGTCGCAAAAAATCTAAAAGTGCCTTCGCTAATCATTGGACTTACAATAGTGGCCTTTGGAACCAGTGCGCCGGAGCTTGCAGTGAGCTTAACAGCAGCAATAGAAGGAGCAAATGAAATATCAGTTAGTAATGTGGTAGGCTCCAATATATTTAATATATTAATTGTTTTGGGAGTATGTTCTACAATTAAGCCACTGACTGTAGATAAAAAGATACTAAAGCGAGATATGCCAATATCTTTAGTAATTACAGTATTTACCTTATTTGCATGCATCAATTACGCTGTCCTTGGTAAAATAGATTTTCAGGGTTTTGATGTAAATGCAAATGTGGGCATGATCCATAGATGGATAGGCATAGTGCTATTGATTGGATTTGTAGCTTACCTGTATTTGCTTGTAAGAGCTGGAAAAAATGGCAAAGCTGATGATGAAAATACAGATAGCTTGCCTATGATAAAATGCATAGGGATTATAATAATAGGATTAGCGCTGATTATTGCTGGAGGAAAAATTGTTGTAGAAAGTGCTAAAGAATTGGCAAGAATGGCAGGAATGACAGAGACATTAATCGGGGTAACAATAGTTGCCGCAGGTACATCGCTTCCAGAGCTAGTTACATCTATTGTTGCAGCCAGAAAAGGCGAAACAGGTCTTGCCATTGGAAATGTGGTTGGCTCAAACATATTTAACCTGCTATTCATCCTAGGTATATCAGGAACAATTAGCCCAATGGCTGTGAACCTTGCAACCATAACTGATTTTGTAATATTGATATTGTGCAGCATTCTAACATACATATTCTCAAGAACATCTGAAAAAATCGTTAGATGGGAAGGGTTAACTATGGTGATGCTGTATATAGCTTACGTTGGATATGCAA
This sequence comes from Pseudobutyrivibrio sp., assembly GCA_017934625.1. Lineage (GTDB taxonomy): Bacteria > Bacillota > Clostridia > Lachnospirales > Lachnospiraceae > Pseudobutyrivibrio. The sequence goes on from JAGBJE010000289.1 coordinate 8,267, forward strand.
TATTAAGGCACTAAGATATTTTGTAGCAAGCGTCATTCAAAGGATGCATAGTTTCACCAACAAGAAGTTTTAAATCGATTGCATATAACATATTGTAATCTACCCTTCGAGGATTCCCTCGAAGGGCTTTTTTTTATAGTGAAGATTAGATATGATATAAAGAAATAAGCGTTTCTCATTTTGTGTCCTGTCCCTAAAAGCACAATAATGATAGACTCCAAAGAAAAAAGGGAGAAATAAAATGGACCAAATAAAGATTGGAAAGTTCCTTAGGGAGCTAAGAAATGAAAAGGGAATAACCCAAGAAAAGCTTGGTGAGATTTTAGGGGTAGCAGGAAGAACTGTTTCTAGATGGGAGACTGGATTTAATCTTCCAGATATATCGCTGCTTGTAATGCTTGCGGATTTTTATGATGTTGATGTAAGAGAAATCATAGACGGCGAGCGTAAGCAAGAGTTTTCAGAAGATGCAAAAACAGCTACAGAAGCTGTGGCTGATTATGCCACTATTGATAAAAGTAAAACCTTAGGCATGGTTCGTTGGCTAGGAATAATAGGTACGATTTTAATGTTGGCATTGTTTGCCATGCAGTGTAAAAGCTATGAAGTGACTGCATTTAAAACGGTCTCACTTTTAGTGACTTTTGTAGCCTTTTCGGCGATGTTTGTTATGACACTATATGTAAATGATAAGTTAGAGCAGATAGTTAAAAATAAAACTGTAATAAACGCTATAAAGATAAGCGCTATTGTAATTGGGGGAGTGTGCATTAGATACTTATTTATGATAATACTGATGCTTATATATATTGTCATCAGCATGTTTGATGAAGCAGACAAGCCAGTTAGTGGAATAAACAATTATGATAAAGCAGCTCTTGTCAGTGAAAATCATAGTGATTTGGATTCATATTTCAAGGTATTTCCAGATGATACAGCTAACATGGTAGAAGCAACTTATGTTTCAAAGCTTCCTTCCAATTTAGTTGGGACTACTGGGTATACAATTTTGGAGGCGACATATTCTAAAGATGATTATGATGAGGAGCTTGCGCGTCTTTCAGATATATCTCTTACTATAGAAAATGGTCGTGTAGATAGCGATGAAAAGATAACGCAGGATATCATGTATGATGAAAGCATGTATGTATATCCGGCTTATATTGCAGCAGATGGAAATTGTGGTACCTATGAATATGCACTTTTGGATGAAAGTGAGTGCAAGATTATTTATGTACTTGTTAAATACATTTCTGAAACAGATATCGAAGAAATAAATGCAATGGGAAATTATCTTAAAGCGGATACATCGGAATACGAAGAATCAGGTGTTGAGACCTGGAAGAAGTTTTCAATTTATTCATATCAATTTCCAGGCACTAAGGAATTGAGTGGATATGAAGAATAGATTTTTTGTATGTAGTTAAGTGGCATGAATAAAGGGGGAACTATGGGATTTAGAATTGAGCATGATTCGATGGGAGAAATTAAGGTGCCGGAGGAGCACTTTTGGGGAGCGCAGACACAGCGCTCCCTGGAAAACTTCGCTATAGGAACTGAGCAGATTCCTAGGGAAGTGATTAATGCCTTTGCAGTGTTAAAATCGGCTGCAGCGAAAGCTAACGAGAAGCTAGGAAAGCTTGATGATGTGAAGGCCAGCGCAATAGCAGAGGCTTGTGAAGCTATTCTACAAGGCAAATACAAGGATGAATTTCCACTAAAGGTGTGGCAGACAGGCTCAGGCACACAGTCCAACATGAATGTGAATGAGGTGATTGCCCATATCGTAAAAGCGAATCATAGGGATATAGAAATTCATCCTAACGATCATGTGAACATGTCGCAGTCCTCTAATGATACATTCCCTACGGCCATGAATATGGCTGCGGTGATAATGATTCATGAAAAGCTGATACAAGCTATAGATGAACTAATCGAAACCATGAAGAGCCTTGAAGATGAGAACAAAGATATAATAAAAATCGGCCGCACCCATTTGCAGGATGCAGTGCCAATTAGATTTAGTCAGGAAATATCAGGCTGGCGAGGCATGCTAGAAGAATCAAGGATGCAGATAATCGAAGCATCAAATCATCTACGTAAAATCGCCATAGGCGGAACAGCTGTAGGAACAGGACTTAACTGTCCAACAGGCTTTGATAAGATGTGCTGCGAAGAAATAACAAGGCTTACAAACCAAAGCTTTGAGCCAAGCACTAACAAATTCCACGCACTTACATCAAAGGATGGCTATGTATATACAAGCGGTGCGCTGAAGGGGCTAGCAGCAAATCTCATGAAGATTGCAAACGATATTAGATGGCTTGCCAACGGACCACGTTGCGGCTTAGGGGAAATCACCATCCCAGAAAATGAGCCAGGCAGTTCTATTATGCCGGGTAAGGTTAATCCTACACAGTGCGAGGCTATCACAATGATAGCGATTCAGGTTATGGGAAATGACACCACAATAGGCATCGGCGCATCCCAAGGCAATTTTGAGCTGAATGTATTCATGCCAGTGTTGGCCTACAACATGATTCAGTCAATAAGGCTGCTTTCCGATGGAATCAATTCCTTCAACAACAACTGTGTATCAGGCATCAAGGCAAAGAGGGATAAGATGGAGAGCAACTTGAATAATTCTCTCATGCTTGTCACATGTTTAAGCCCAGTGATTGGCTATGAAAATGCGGCAGCGTGCGCCCACAAGGCCTACGTGGAGGACAAGACCTTGAAGGAGGCAGTTCTTGAGCTGGGATTTTTATCCGAGAAGGAGTATGATGAGACAGTAAGACCAGAAAAGATGGTTTAGAATGTTGGCGAGCAGATTTACGAAAGTAAATCTCGCAGTCAACTAAAGAATAGTAAAGAATAATTAACATATATTAGGAGAATAATCATGGCAGATGTATCAAAGGAATCACTTAAACTTCATTACGATTTAAAGGGAAAACTGGAGATTAAATCAAGAGCTAAGGTAGACAGCTCAGAGGCTTTAGCCCTTGCATATACACCAGGTGTTGCGGAGGCTTGCAAGGAGATTCAAAAGGACCCTGAAAAGGGCTGGGAGCTTACACGCCGATGGAACACAGTAGCTGTTGTTACAGATGGAACAGCGATTCTGGGACTTGGCGATATTGGTCCTGAGGCGGGAATGCCTGTAATGGAAGGCAAATGTGTTCTCTTTAAGGAGTTTGGTGATGTTGATGCAATCCCACTTTGCATTCGTTCTAAAGATGTGGATACTATCGTAAATACGATATCCCTTTTGGCAGGTTCCTTCGGTGGAATTAACTTAGAGGACATTGCAGCGCCACGTTGCTTTGAAATAGAAAAGAAGCTTAAGGAAAAGTGCGATATACTTGTATTTCATGATGATCAGCATGGTACAGCTGTTGTAGTTGCGGCAGCCTTAATCAATGCACTTAAAGTAACTGGTAAGAAGATGGGACAGGTTAAGATAGTCATCAACGGCGCCGGTGCAGCAGGCTGTGCCATCGGAAAGCTTCTTGTGACTATGGGCTTTGGAAATGTGGTTCTTTGCGACATCAATGGAATCATCTGTGAAGGAGATGAGGGGCTTAACTCAGGTCAGGAAGAAATGTCCCATATCACAAATAACAATCATGAGCACGGAAGCTTAGCCGATGCCATGAAGGGAGCAGATGTGTTCATCGGTGTATCCAGAGCAGGCCTTGTTTCTAAGGAAATGGTTGCCAGCATGAATAACGGAATCGTTTTTGCAATGGCAAACCCAGTGCCAGAGATTATGCCTGAGGATAGCAAGGCTGCCGGTGCAGCAGTCGTTGGCTCAGGCCGTTCTGATTTCCCAAATCAGATTAATAATGTGTTGGTATTCCCAGGAATCTTCCGAGGTGCATTAGATGTTAGGGCAACAGATATTAATGATGCCATGAAGGAGGCTGCAGCTTACGCAATTGCAGGCCTTGTTTCAGATGATGAGCTTAGCCCAGAGTACGTTATCCCAAAGGCATTTGACCCTAGAGTAAAGGATGCGGTAGCAAACGCCACAGCAGAGGCAGCAAGACGCACAGGGGTTGCAAGAATATAAACTATCTGTACAGCTTTCGATAATCCCTTGGGGAATATCCTGTTATTTCGTGGAAGGCTTTGTTGAAGGCTGTGGTAGATTGAAAGCCTGCAAGAAAAGCGCAGTCAGTTATAGATATAGATTTGTCCATCAAAAGCTTTGCGGCGGCCTGAACCCTGATATTTGAAAGATATGCAGGGAAGGACATATTCATATATCGCTTGAAAAGCTTTGACAGATAAAAGGTGCTCAAGCCCACGTGGTCAGCAACATCCTTTTGGTTGATATCATCTGCAGAATTTTCGATGATATAGGTGCAGGCAGCTTGAATATAACTCCAGCCAGTGTCAAGAGTGCTTTCATCATTTAAGCTGTAATTGATATGGGCAAGAACATGCTCGCTTATTTTAATAAGAATATTGTAGATACATAGCTTACATCTGGTTTCAGCGAGGGAATCAGAGGAGCTATGTATTTTTTTTATTTCATAAATTGATTCGACTATGTACTGGGTAAGCTCTGGATATTTCTTGGCTGAGATATGTTTGCAGTTGTACAAAAATCTGGAAAGGGATACCAAATCCAGATTGTTTTCTATGATGACAGCTGAAAACTGGATAAACATTGCCCCATTTTTGGGAATAGAAATCGTCTCATGGATTTGTTGAGGCCATGCCAAAAGCACATCTCCCTCTTCCAATTCAAAAACTTCATCGTTAATTTTGTATACACAACCATCCTTAAGAGCTACCGTAAACTCAGCAGCATTGTGCCAATGGGCATGATAAGTGCCTGGCGCAGTGACATCTGTAACATTAACAGATGATACGGTATCAAATTTGATAAATTCTTTTCCAAAGTTTTCCATAGATTTATGATAACAAAAAATGGGCAAAACACAACAAATATGAAATTCTATTTACAAGATACAGGGCGTAAAATGACAATTGCTTAGAAATGAAAAACAGAGGTATTGATATGAGCACAAAGACAAATGCAAAAAGCGGACAAAGGGATTTTACAAAAGGCAGTCCAGTGAAGCTGATATTGGCTTTTTATTGGCCACTATTGCTTACAAGTATGTTGCAGCAGGTCTATAATTTCGTGGACACATTAATCGTAGGAAAGGGACTTGGGGACAACGCACTTGCAGCAGTTGGAAATATGGGCTCAATATTCTTTTTGATAGTAGGATTTTCATTTGGTTTGGCCAATGGATTCGCCGTGCTTGTAGCCCAAAGCTACGGAGCGAAGGATATAGAGCAGCTACGCCATCGTCTTGCAGCTACGATAGTATTAGGTTTTATTCTTGCCATTAGTCTGTCTGTAATAAGCGTGGTATTTTTACCAGCATTGCTTAATTTCATGCAGACAGATCCGCTAATCATAAGCGATAGCTTGAAATATGGATATATATTATTTGGCGGCTTATCTGTGGGCATTTGCTACAATATCGCAGGTTCAATCCTAAGAGCATTCGGAGATAGCCAAACACCACTTAGGGCAATCATTGTGTCTTCAATCGTCAATTTGGTTTTAGATAGCTTGCTTATTCTTATACTTAAAACAGGTGTTGAGGGTGCAGCCATTGCAACACTCATTGCCCAGGTGATTTCTGTGCTGATTTGCATTAATCGTCTTAGGGAAATACCGGAAATCAAAATGCAAAGAGAGCATTTTAAAAATACAATGGGAGTTTATTTAGAGTTACTTAAGAACGGACTCCCAATGGCATTTATGAATTCCATCACAGCGGTAGGCTGTATGGTTGTTCAGGGATTTGTTAATAGCTATGGAGTAGTATACACAGCAGCCTATGCAGCCTGTGGCAAATACAACAACCTGTTTATGAATCCAGCGGCCACAGCAGGAAGTGCAATGACATCATACACAAGCCAGAATTACGGCGCTGGTGAATATGGAAGAATCAAGGAAGGCTTGAAGGTATGTATGGGAATATCCGTTGTTTCATACGTATTGCTTGGTTCAATCATGGTATTTGCTCCAGCACAGCTTGGAGGATTTTTGCTATCAGGGAAGGATCAGATAGATTTGGTATGCCAGTATCTTCCTAGATGTGGTGTGATGATTATAGCTGTAGATGTGCTCTTTGTAGTAAGAGCTACTGTACAAGGTATGGGCAAGCCAATGCTTCCTATGTTATCTGGAATATTAGAGATGATTCTGCGCACCTTTACAGTGTCATTTTTCATTGGACGAATCGGTTTTACTGCTACTGCCTATGCCGAGATTAGCGCCTGGGTTGGAGCACTAATTGTAAATGCGATAGCACTTTATTTAGCACTATATCCACTTCTTCACGAAAGAAAGCATTTGGTTACAAGCCGAGCATAGAATTGACTTAGTAACTCCCTCGTATTAGTATTTACAAAGAATGACTAAAGAGAGAGTGAAGGATGAAAGCATATTATCACCTACCAGGATTGTTTGAGTTTTACGAATTATATAAGATGCTGTTACCGCTATTTAGGAATCATCGTGAGTATTTTTACGATTGGTGCGAGATTGGCTCAATCTACGGTGCACCTGCAGATTGTCTGTGGGGCGGAGGCCGTGTAGGCTTCGGAGATGAGCAGGCCTCAGACGTAATAAGGCTGATGAAGGAATATGATATTTCGGCCAGACTGACCTTTAGCAATTCCCTGATTAGGGAAGAGCATTTGGCAGACAAGAGATGCAATAGGCTGTGCGAGCTTTTTGAAAAAACAGGAGAGGTCAAAAATGGAGTGATAATCCATTCTGATCTTCTCTTAGATTATATTAAGAAAAATTATCCCGAGTTCTATTTTGTATCTTCTACTACAAAAGTGCTTACAGATTTTGATGATTTAAAGGCAGAGCTTGATAGGGATGATTTTGAATATGTTGTACCGGATTTTCGCCTGAACAAAAGGCTAGAGCAGTTAAAAGCGCTGCCCCAGACAAAGAAGGATAAGGTAGAATTCCTATGTAACGAGTGCTGCGCCTTTGGTTGCACAGATAGAAAGGCCTGTTATGAGAATGTCAGCAGAAAGAGTCTTGGTGAGGATTGTAAGGACCACATCTGCACATCCCCACAGGCAGCTAAGGGCTATCGCTTCTCAGATGCCATGAATAATCCAGGGTTTATCAGTGTGGACGATATACAAAACATCTATATGCCAGCGGGATTTTCCAATTTCAAGATAGAGGGACGAAGCTTGGGAAGTGCGATAGTACTGGAATTTATCCTATATTATATGGTAAAGCCAGAGTATCAGCTTAGAGTTAGAGAAGAAATCTACTTAGATAGTTCATTAGATTTATTCTAATTGAATACTAACTTTGGATTGCTGTTAAAGGCCTAGTGCATTATTGCATTAGGTCTTTTTTTTATACTTATTGTTCACTTTGACTTATTAGTTTGCTTACCTCATAGAGTTGAGATTTTGAGAAACGAAAATAAATTATCGTTTTACGATAAATTATTGTTGTAAATCATAAATAAAAGTGTTATAACAATATCAGATATATAAAGAATGATTTTGGAGGCTGAAATGAACAATAAATTAAATCTATTTGTAAAGGGGATATTAGATATTTGTTTTTTCATAGGATTTGCACTGGAATTGGCTACACCATTTGGTCTTAAATATGCAGTTAATATTGTGATTAAGTTCTTAGGTGAGACCACGGAATATGCCAGAATATTGGATCATTATGCATACGCAGTTGTTTCGATAATGCTTGTGGGTGGTTCAGCACTTCTTATTTTGTATGAGCTTAGAAAAATGATGAAGACAGTTATAAATGATGACTGCTTTGTTCAAGAAAATGTTACAAGTCTTGTACGCATGTCCATATATGCTTTTGTTATTACAGGGCTTAAGCTATTAAGATGCTTTGTATATTTTACCCCAGCAGCATTGATAGTTGCAGGAGTATTCTTTTTTGCAGGACTATTTAGTAAGGTGCTTTCATTAGTATTTGATAGAGCCGTTCAGTATAAATTGGAAAACGATTTAACCATATAGAAAGCTCAGGTGAAAAAATGATTGTAATAAATTTGGATGTAATGATGGCAAAAAGAAAGGTGGGCTTGGCGGAGCTTGCAGGCAAGGTAGGAATCACAAATGCTAATCTTTCAATTCTAAAAAACAATAAGGCAAAGGCTGTAAGGCTTGAAACCTTAGATGCAATCTGCAAGGCACTTCAGTGCCAACCAGGAGATATCCTAGAATACGTTGAAAATCCGGAGGAAGAATAGTTATGGACAACACAATTAATCAGAACATAGTTAATGAAAATGTAGCTTCTGAAAGTACAATGACTGCAAACAGGTTAACAGAGGCACAGATTGATGCAATAGTAAAAGGCAAATCTGTAGAAGAGGTGCAGATGGCAAAGGGAGATGGGGAAGCCTTCGCAAAATATGGTTTATTATCGTTGATTTTTACTATCGTATATACGATATGTTTATACAGAAATAGGATGAGCATTACCTATCCAATATTTATGGCTATCACTATGGTTTTGATTGCACTAGTTAGAAAGAGTGACAATCTGCCATTTCTAAGGGATAGAAATGGCAAGCTTGGTATGAATATATTTTACGTAGTATCACTTATGTTACTTGCTATTTCCAAGTGTATGTTCACAAGCCATAGCTTGCAGAACCTTAGTGGCCTTGCCATTTTCTTGCTTTTCATGTCATTTATCATGCAGCTTTATGTGGATACAACCGGCTGGGATATAGCAGGGTGGATTGGAGGAATCTTTTTTACAATAGTGCGCCCAATAGAATATCTTCCATGGCCTTTTAAGGATTTTGCCGCATGGGTTAAGGATAAAGGCAGCGAAACAAGCAAGGAAAAGAAAAGCGCATTTATGGCTGTGGGACTTGGTATAGTTATTGCTATTCCACTGCTTGCAGTAGTAATAAGCTTGCTTATTTCAGCAGATGCGGTGTTTAGCCGTGTACTTGAAAGAGCATTCAGTGAGATTCATCTACCAGATAATATGTTGGATATTGTTGGTGTTGCTTTCACTCTATTCTATGGATTTGTATGTGCATATATAATTCCTAATTCCTTGAGCAAGAAGAAGCTTAGCATCAATCCAGCAAAGCAAGGGAATAATAATCCACTTATTGCAATCACATTTACAATCCTTCTTGGAATAGTTTATCTGTTCTTCTGTCTGATTCAGGTACTTTTCCTGTTTACAGACAGCATGAAGCTTCCTACTGGCTACACTTACGCCGAGTACGCACACGAAGGTTTTTATCAGCTACTTGCAGTATGTTTGATAAATGTGGCACTTGTGCTAATCTGTTCTAGAGCATTTGCGAAAAACAAATTACTTAACATCATCTTATCTGTGATTGGTGCTTGTACATACATAATGATTGCATCATCAGCAATGAGAATGGTTCTCTACATCGGCGTGTACCAGCTCACATTCTTAAGACTGTTTGTGCTTTGGTTCCTGTGTGTACTTAGCCTCTGGCTTGCATTTTTGATTGTATCTTTGTACAAATCAAATTTCCCGGTATTCAAGGCAGCCATGGTTACAATTACAGTTGCCTACCTTGTTTTTGCATTCGCCAACCCGGATTACCAGATCGCTAAATATGATTTAGCCCACACGGATTCAAATGTAAGCGAATATGAATCTGTTGCACAGTACATAACAGAAACCTTATCACCAGATGCAGCCCCTGCACTAAAAGGTAACAAGAAGCTACTGAAGGATTTAGAAAATGAAGTGCGATACACCTATCCAAAGGAAAACTATGAGGGTATAAGAAAGTTCAATATTTCCTATGCCCGTGCCAAGGCATTGTTTGAGGAAAACTAGGTATGGAAGAAACATAGAAAATAATTAGCGAATAGGGCAGTGCGGAATTCAAAAATAGAATTCTGCACTGCCCTAAATTATTATAAGCGAAGTAAATGGGCAGTGTTAAAGATGGATTTTGAATTAAACACTGCCTGCTGAAGATAAAATAAAATGATTGACATATATCGGGCGTCGATATACTATATAGATATCCGATATATAGATGGTCTATATAATAAAACAAGGAGGTAGCTATGGCAATTGATAAAGCACTGGTTTCAGGTAGTACGACGATGCTTATTTTAAAGCTTTTGTCGGAGAAGGATATGTATGGATACGAGATGATTGACACATTGCGTCAGCGCTCTCAGAATGTGTTTGAGTTAAAAGCTGGCACATTGTATCCTCTTTTACATAGCCTTGAGGAGAATAATTTTGTAACAGTTTACGAGCAGGAGGCTTTAGGTAAAGTTAGAAAGTACTATAGCCTTACCAAACAAGGGAAAAAGAAGCTTGAAGAGAAGACCAATGAGTGGCGTACATATCAAAGAGCGGTTTGTGATGTTCTCGTAATGGGGGTATGAGAAAATGGATGAATATTTAAATACTGTTATTGAGCAGATTAGATGTAAAGCAGCTAGACCGTTTATAGAAGAAGAGTTGCGAGGTCATATTGAAGACCAGGTAGCAGATAATATAGCAGCTGGCATGGAGCAAGAAGAGGCAGTGAAATGTGCTGTTGCTGATATGGGAGATCCAGTAGAAACTGGTATATCGCTAGATAGGATTCATAGGCCTCAGATTTCATGGGCAATGTTGGCATTGGTTGCTGTAGTTACAGTTATTGCAATGCTTATCCATATAACAATAGGCGGCAATGGGGTAGATGGTGAGTTCTATCTTTCTAGAAAGGCGCCTGTCAGATATTTATTAGGTTTATCTATAATGTTTTTTGTATATTGGGTTGATTACACTTTCATTGCCAGATTTGCAAAGCCAATAGCCTTTTTGATGATAATTTTTAGTGCATATGTCATGATTAATGGTGTTTCTTATAATGGATATAGTTATGTCAGAATGGCTTGGATGACTTTTTCCATTAAACATATCATGCTACTATATATCCCTGTGTATGCATGTATTCTATATAAATATCGAGGAACTGGCACAAAGGGAATATTGAAGTCGTTGTTTTGGATGATTATTCCAACCCTATTTGTGTTTAGAATACCTGCCCTTATGACAAGTATGATTATGTTAATATCCATGTTAACACTAATCACAATAGCCATACTAAAGGATTGGTTCATCGTGCCTAAGAGAATAGCAATTGCTGCTATTTGGAGCATCCTTATTGGATTACCAGCATTGCTTTGTGGAATGTTTTTTAACATATTACTTTATGATTATCAAAAGGATAGAATCAAATCTATATTTGCTACAGAAAATGTTCCATATGTTACAAATTGCATAAGAAACATTATGAGTGTCAGCAAAATGACAGGAAATAGCGGTGAAGATATAATGTCCACACTTCCTGGCTTTAATTCCGATTATATACTTACATATATCACGTCCACCTACGGACTATTGGCATTAATCCTTGCGATTGCAACAATATCTGTCATGCTAGTAGGTATTTTTGGAATAGCATTAAGACAAAGGAATCAATTAGGAATGATGATTGCAGTGGGAAGTGGAATAGTATTACTTATGAATATGGTGATAAATGTGTTGGAAAACATAGGAAGATTCCCACCAACAAGCACATTTTTTCCATTTGTTTCAGCAGGAGGATGTAGTTTGATTACATGCTACATACTTATAGGTATAGTGTTAAGTGTGTACAGATACAAAACAATTTATCCTAAACATGTTTGTGTTAATTATCCTAAAATAAAAATAGAACTTAAGTTGTAACGCGAAACCTCTGTGACAGTAGTGTGATAAAAGTTATGCTATCCTTTCATCATCAGATACAAATAATTCGTTTGGATTTCGATGAGGAGGAGAAGCTATAATGAAAAATAATTTCGCTAGTACATTTTCATCTTTTAGCAGACTATTTACAAATATGATGAATAAGATAACAGAAGAGAGAGCTCTTCACATTGTCTTAGATAACCTGGGATATTCAGAAGATGAAATCCAGTATTCAAGTGTTCGCAGCGCATCACAGGGCGTTAAGGTATACGACGTAAAGATCATAGCCGATAGGGAAGTATACTATTATACGATTGATATGGCAAGTGGCCTGTGTTCCCTCAAAAACGTTGCGTTCACCTGGCCATTTTAATATGGCTTCTTGTTAACATTAAGACCTCTTCGTTTAGTATACGAAGAGGTCGTTCACATTAGGGCATTCAAGTCTGTACACAACTGATTTTCTAATATTAGTATATATGAGTTCAAAAATCACAATTCCAAACCTTTTATAGGAGAAAATGGCATAGATTCTGTTGTAAAAGTATATAGGAATACCATTTTTTGCAATCCCAAGATTTTCCAGGCGTCAAGAAAGCTTAAAATTCTATTCTAAAGTTTATATAATCAAATTTTCACACAGTATATACTAAATTCGTCTGCATAAACCAGAGATATACTATTGCAAGTATATATGTATCAATTTTCACACACCATATACCCAATTAAGTTGAGCATTTAAAATCACTCCACAATTGTACACATATTTACAATAATGTATACTAATGAATGGCTAAGTTTTAGATTCCCGAAAAACTGATGTTTTTCAAGAATCTATAGAATAACCTTTTCGTAGAAAGGTATTCATAAAAAATGGAGAGAATGATGCTAAATAAGATGTGCTTACATTTGTAACTAGATGACAGATTGTATATAATATGACCGCAAAGGGAAGTCTCGAATGAGACTAAGTTTGTGGTCGAGTACGACTGCAACATTAATAAAAGACAACATGGA
>JAGBJE010000290.1 GCA_017934625.1 Pseudobutyrivibrio sp.
AACTACTGCGATAACAGCTACGATGACTACCAATAAAATTAATGCAAAAAAGAAAATTAAAAAACCGCCCTCAGTCATAGTAAACCCTCCTTCTCACAACTAAGTAAATTATAACCTACTGTATCTACAAAAGCAAATATTACCCCTTGATTCCCATGTAGTCCGCCTGTTACGGTAACAAGTCATGATATTTCTCCGTCGCGAAATTGCTCCTTGAGAAACATCATGACTTGTTACCTACAGGCTCTCCTAAAGGGCGAGTATGGTAATCCCCACTACCTTAACTGCTTCGCCCTATTAAATATTCCTGGGAAATGATGCTTGGTGTACTCCATTATGCGAGCACGCTTAAGGGCTGTGCCAAACATTCCTTGAGCCAGAGGCTTGTATAAAAACTTAAGAGTTTTAGAATCGTCAGGAAGATACTTCTTCATCTCCTGATAGAGTTCTGTTTCAGACTCGACGTTACACCATTTTAAAATATCATCGCACTTAATGCCGCTCTCGATTTGGCGAACCATTGCTGATTGGAAGCTCCTGAAATATATCTTAGACAGTGTTCCAAGAGCTTCAAAGTCACATGTCTTCCACTGTTGCTGCTGGTCATAGATTCGCTGAACACGGATTTTCTGCAGCTTAAAATAATCATCTATGGCTCCACCTGTAAGACGAGCCTGCCCCTGATTTCTGTAATGATACATCACATCATTAAGCACTGTAAGAGATGTGGTGTAATCCAGGAAATCACAGTTAAACAGGATATCCTCCACATGCTTTATCTGTTGAAACTTAAGACCGTGTTCCTTAATAATGCTAGTCTTATAGCATTTATTCCATGGATAGCCGAGCATTGTAATGGCCTCCATCTGCATAGCCATCTTGTGGATGGTAGCTGGGTCCTTAGTGGATACCATATCATCATCATAATCCATCTGCTCTAAACTAACGCATTTACGATATTCAATCTTTCCTGATTCGCAATTACGATAATCCTCTGTAAAGCTGTACACCAGCAAATCCACTGGATTACGCTCTAATGCTGCGGCACACACTCTAAGCAAATCACGTTCATACAAATCATCCGGATCTAAAAACAGAATATAATCTCCCGTGGCATGTTCAATACCAGTGTTTCTTGCCTCCGAAACACCCTTATTTACATCATGCTTCACATAGAAATATCTATCATCTCGCTGCGTAAAACCATATGCAATCTCACCTGATTTATCAGGAGAGCAATCATCTACAATGATTACTTCAAAGTTATCATAGGTCTGCATTGAGAGACAGCCTAAGGCATCACCAATATAGTCGCCCACCCCATAAGTAGGCATTATCACGGAAAATTTTATATTCTCACTCATACTTCAAATGATACCAAAAACCACCAGAGTCCGCAACACAGTCGTAGGTTCTCATGCTCCCGCAAGCCATCTCCCATTGGAGTCAAGGGAACCTCCCTAAAGGGTCCCTCCTTAACTCCATGGGGGTCTCCGTTTCACTTCGGTCCTTGCTGAACAAAGGTCCACTGGACCTTTAGCAACCTCTTGCTCGCGCTTGCCCACATTATTGATGTGTTGCTCATTTAATAACCCACGCAAAAATCCCTTGGCTAAGAAAAGCCAAGGGACAATATTTTCCTAGTGACAACCGCCGCAGTGGCTGCAATCGCCACCGCATGCAGGATGCTCACCGCGTTTATGCGCCTTTACCAGCGAGCGAATAATTGCACCCACGATAGCGGCTAGAATTAGAATTACTATTGCTGTTCCCATTTTATTACCCTCATCCGTCAGCTGCGCTGACACCTTCCCCCAAAGGGGGAAGGCTTATTTGTTATACTTATCCTTACGAACTAATCCATAGATAAGGCAACAGATAGCTGCAAGTCCGAAGATTGTTCCGAAAGTGAATCCTTCGCCTGTGAATACCTTACCTACCTGGTAGATGATGAGTCCGATTACCCAAGCGAAACCACACTGATATCCGATTGCTCTCCAGAACCACTTAGTGTTGTTCATCTCACGCTTGATTGCACCCATAGCAGCGAAGCAAGGAGCGCAAAGAAGGTTGAATGCAAGGAATGCGAAACCTGATGCATTTGTAAATGCGCTGCGCATTGTCTCGTATACATCACCAGAAGCACCGTAGATAATTGCAAGTGTACCAACGATGTTTTCCTTAGCGACAAGACCTGTGATAGAAGCAACTGTTGCCTCCCAATCACCAAATCCAAGTGGAATGAATATCCAAGCAAGTGCCTTACCAATTGCTGCAAGGATAGAGTGATCAATCTGGTCTTCCTCAAGCATTGTAAATGCACCATCAACAACACCGAAGAATGTACAGAACCAAACTACGATTGTTGAAAGTAAGATAATTGTACCAGCCTTCTTAATGAATGACCAGCCACGCTCCCACATGCTGCGAAGCACGTTGCCAACTGTTGGCCAGTGGTATGCAGGAAGCTCCATAACGAATGGTGCTGGGTCACCAGCGAACATCTTTGTCTTCTTAAGCATAATACCAGATGTAATGATTGCAAATATTCCAAGGAAGTAAGCGCTAGGTGCAACCCAAGCAGCTCCACCAAAGATAGCACCTGCTACCATGGCAATAAATGGGAGCTTAGCTCCACATGGAATAAATGTTGTTGTCATGATTGTCATCTTACGGTCTCTATCATTTTCGATAGTACGTGAAGCCATGATACCTGGGATACCACAACCTGTACCGATAAGCATTGGAATGAATGACTTACCAGAAAGACCAAACTTTCTGAAGATACGGTCCATGATGAATGCAACTCTAGCCATATATCCGCAAGCCTCAAGGAATGCAAGGAAGATGAACAGTACAAGAATCTGTGGTACGAAGCCAAGAACTGCACCAACACCGGCTACGATACCATCAAGGATAAGTCCCTTAACTACATCGTTACAATTAATAGCATCAAGACCTGCCTCTACAAATACAGGAATACCAGGAATCCATACGCCATAGTTAGCTGGGTCTGGCTCCTCATTTGACTCTACATAAGCCTTTGCGGCCTCATAATCATCAAGTGTTGCTTTTTCATACTCAACGGCCGCTGTCTCCTCGTCCTCTACAGGATACTCAAATTCGCCTGTAGGCTCAGCGCCTGTCTCCTCTACAATAAGGTCATATCCATCAACGATAAGCTGATTTGCTGTATACTCATCAGCTGCCTCTGTATATGCCTTTGAACCAATTGCAAATAAGTGCCAGCCATCGCCAAATACACCATCATTTGCCCAATCAGTTGCCCATGAACCAACTGTTGTAACTGATACGTAGTAAACGATAAACATTACAACTGCAAAGATTGGAAGTGCAAGGAATCTGTTTGTTACAATCTGGTCAATCTTATCAGATGTAGTAAGACCCTTAGCAGCCTTCTTCACACAACCATTAATGATTGTGCCGATGTAATTGTATCTCTCACCTGTGATGATCGATTCTGAATCATCATCCATTTCCTTCTCACAAGATTTAATATCCTTTTCGATATGCTCAATAACATCTGAAGAAAGACCAAGCTTCTCCTGAATCTTCTCATCACGCTCAAAAAGCTTGATTGAATACCATCTCTGAACATTTTCGTCATCGATGTTATGTAAGCAAAGCTCCTCAATATGAGCGAGTGCATGCTCAACAGAGCCGTCAAATCTGTGCTTTGGTGACTGTGGATTTGCTTCCTTGCCAGCCTTTACAGCAGCATCAACGATTTCCTTAAGGCCTCTGTTCTTAAGAGCAGAAATCTCGATTACAGGAACACCGATTTCCTCTGAAAGCTTTTTAGCATAAATCTTATCACCATTCTTTTCTACAACATCCATCATGTTGATTGCGATAACTACTGGAATACCAAGCTCAACGATCTGTGTTGTAAGATAAAGATTTCTCTCAAGGTTTGTACCATCAATAACATTGATGATTGCATCTGGCTTCTCATCGATAAGATAATTACGAGATACAACCTCCTCTAATGTATATGGTGAAAGTGAATAAATACCAGGAAGATCCACGATAGTAACTTCCTTATCACCCTTATATTTACCTTCCTTATACTCTACAGTAACGCCAGGCCAGTTACCAACGAACTGGTTAGAACCTGTGAGAGCATTAAATAATGTAGTCTTACCGCAGTTTGGGTTACCTGCTAGTGCAATACGAATTCCCACTTTATTCTCCTCCTTTTATTCTACTACTATCATTTCAGCATCAGCCTTGCGAACTGATAGCTCATAGCCTCTAACTGTAATCTCTACTGGATCTCCAAGAGGAGCGATTTTTCTAACGTAAATCTCTACACCTTTTGTAATTCCCATATCCATAATTCTGCGCTTTACTGCGCCTTCACCGTTTAGCTTTGTAACATTGACTGTCTCGCCAACATTAACATCCTTTAATGTTCTCATCTTTCTCTCCTTTTAAACAAATATCTTCTGAGCCAACTGCTTATCTACAGCCACTCTTGACTCCTTTACATTTACGATCAGGTTTCCACCTATTTCGTTTACAACTGTAACGTGTCCGCCTGGCACAAAACCAAGCTCCTGAAGATGACGTTTAACATCCTCATTTCCACCAATTCGTTTAATCATTTGTTCTTCGCCTGTTGGCGCTACTACTAATGGCATCATATATTACTTCCTTAATATTTATTTAACCCTCTGTTAGATGACTATCACGAAAATCAATTGTATCCAACTAAAGTTTGACACTATTAATAATCGTTAGTATCTTCTAACGCACGTATAATTTATCACAAACTTACTCTAGTTTCAAGTGTCTAATCTGAGTTTTTTATAAATAATAACTAAAAAAAGAGTTCCGCATTTGCGAAACTCTACAAAATTTCAAAACCGTTGTTATACCATGCCAATCAGCAATCCAATTGTATGTACTATAAATGCACAAATCCAAGCAATTGCACACTGCCAAATCACTACGCACACAGCCCACTTACTGCCCATCTCTCTTTTGATAGATGCAATGGCTGCCACACATGGTGTGTATAGCAATGAAAATACCAGCAAGCAAAATGCTGTAAGACTAGACATTTCTGCAGCAACTCCTGTAGTACCAAACAATACCTCAAGAACTGATACCACGCTTTCCTTTGCCATAAATCCTGAAATAAGTGATGTACAGATTCTCCAATCTCCCAATCCTATTGGTGTAAACAATGGAGCAAGTCCACCTGCAATAAGAGCAAGGATGCTGTCCTTCTGGTCTGCCACCAGATTAAGATGAGTATCAAAGCTCTGCAATATCCATACGATAACTGTAGCAAGGAAGATTACTGTAAAGGCTCTCTGTAGGAAATCCTTTGCCTTTTCCCAAAGAAGCTGAATTACATTTCTTGCGCTAGGCAATCTATAGTTTGGAAGCTCCATAACAAATGGAACAGCCTCACCTTTGAATCTAACCTTTTTAAAGAACAACGCTGCAAGCACTCCAAGGAATATTCCAAGGAAATACAACACAGTGATTACAAGCCATCCATTTTCTGGGAAGAATGCTGCTACGAAGAATGTGTATATTGGAAGCTTTGCTGTACAGCTCATAAATGGTGTAAGAAGAATTGTCATCTTACGGTCCCTGTCACTAGGCAATGTACGTGTAGACATTACCGCTGGAACTGTACATCCAAATCCAATCAAAAGTGGCACAATGCTTCGGCCTGATAGACCGATTCTTCTAAGCATCTTATCCATGAAAAATGCAACTCTGGCGATATAGCCGCTGTCTTCTAATATAGATAGGAAGAAGAACATGGTGATGATGATTGGAAGGAAGCTAAGAACTCCTCCGACACCTTCAAAAATACCGCCTATAATCAGCTCATGTACTGTGACGTTTACGTTTGCCATAGTAAGAGCCTTGTCTGTAATATCAGTAAGGACTGCTATTCCTTCTTCGAGTAATCCCTGCAGCCATGCACCAATAACATTAAATGTAAGGAAGAACACCATGGCCATTACGCAGATAAAAATAGGAATAGCTGTGTACTTTCCTGTAAGCCATTTATCGATACGTTGGCTGCGGATGTGCTCCTTGCTTTCCTTCGGCTTGATAACACATTCCTTGCAAACCTTATCTATAAATGCAAAACGCATATCTGCCATGGCAGCACTTCTATCAAGACCTCTTTCCTTTTCCATCTGCTTTGTGATGTGCTCTAAGGTCTCGATTTCGTTTTCATCTAAATCTAGCTTCTTAATAATCTGCGCGTCATTTTCAATGGCCTTGCTGGCTGCAAATCTGACTGGAATATCAGCACGCTTTGCGTGGTCCTCCATCAGATGAATAACGCCGTGGATGCATCTGTGAACTGCACCACCGTTATCGTTCTCGTCGCAGAAATCATCTACCTGAGGTCTTTCCTGATACTGAGCCACGTGCATTGCGTGAGCTACAAGCTCGTCGATACCTTCGTTCTTAGCTGCCGAAATAGGAACTACTGGAACACCTAACATCTTTTCCATTCTGTTGATATCTACAGATCCGCCGTTACCTCTAAGCTCATCCATCATATTAAGAGCAACAACCATAGGGATGTTAAGCTCTAACAGTTGCATAGTCAGATACAGATTTCGCTCTATATTTGTAGCATCAACAATGTTGATGATAGCCTTTGGCTTTTCGTGTAAAACAAAGTCTCGGCTGACAAGCTCCTCGTTAGAATATGGTGACATGGAATAAATTCCTGGAAGGTCTGTGATGCAGGTATTATCCTTGCCTCGAATGGCGCCGTCTTTTCTATCTACAGTAACGCCAGGGAAGTTTCCTACATGCTGATTAGAACCAGTAAGCTGATTGAAAAGAGTGGTCTTACCGCAGTTCTGATTACCCACAAGTGCGAATGTAAGCTGTGTTCCCTTTGGAAGTGGTTCACCATCACCCTTAAGATGATATTTGCCTTCCTCGCCAAGACCTGGGTGGGCGATGTCATGCTTGTTTGCCTCCACTGATATCTCTTCGTCCTTGATGTTCTCCACTAATGTTGCATCTATTTTTTCTGCATCGGCTAGTCTAAGAGTAAGCTCGTAACCGTGGATTCTAAGCTCCATTGGATCTCCCATTGGGGCCAGTCTGACAAGAGTTACCTCCACGCCTGGAATTACTCCCATATCTAAGAAATGCTGTCTGAGGGCTCCCTCGCCCCCGACAGCATCTATTCTGGCTGTTTGTCCAATCTGTAAATCTCTGATTGTCATACTACTTTCCTATCATTGTACCAGTCTGTCCGCCAACAGCATTGCCGGCATCTGACAGCTTGGTTATTAATACCTTTCTTATGGCTGAATCGCCAATATAATCAATGGCAGCCTGAATCTTTGGCGCCATATCAGTCTCGCCAAACTCACCATCAGCTAACATCTTCTTTGCATCTGTCACAGAGATGTAATCAAGTGGCTGTTCATCAGCTTTGCCAAAATTCTTGCAAACCTTTGTTACACTGGTAAGAATTACAAGCATATCTGCCTCTAGCTCAGAAGCAAGCAGTCCTGCTGCT
>JAGBJE010000291.1 GCA_017934625.1 Pseudobutyrivibrio sp.
GATGATAGCATTAATTTTTGACAGAATGATGTTTCGCTTCTAAAAGTCCATTTTATTTTTTTGAAAAAAATTTATAATAGTGTGTAATATACAAATCTTATTCCTGTCTATATAGATGTAAGGCTTACAAATAACAATTCGAAGGGAGCAACAATGAGAGACGAGGAGATAATAGAGTTATATTTTAATCGTAATGAACGGGCGATTGAAGAGACTGATATTAAGTATGGCAATTATCTGGCATCTATAGCAGGAAATATTTTAAAGTGTCCAGAGGATGTGGAAGAAACTCTTGATGATACTTATATGAAAGCATGGAAAAGAATTCCACCAACAAGACCTCAGATTTTTAGAATCTTTTTAGGAAAAATTACTCGTAACATTGCATTTAATAAATATGAGAATATGACGGCTAAGAAAAGAGGTGGTGGTGTAATTGCAGAAGTAATAGATGAGCTTGAGGAATGTATTCCTGATTCTAGTGATGTGGAAGGAACAATTCTTGGCTCTGAGCTTTCTAGCATTATCAGGGACTTCGTAAATACGTTACCTCAAAAGGAAGCTTATATCTTTTCATGTAGGTATTTCTATACTGAGGATATCAGTTCAATTGCAAAGAAATTTAATATGACTAGCAATAATGTAACAGTCACTCTTAGCAGACTAAGGGGAAAGCTTCAAAAAAGACTTGTAAGGGAGGGATATTTAGCATCATGAAAAGTAGAGATTTGTATTTAAGCATGGTTGGAATAGACGATACTGTTTTGGCAAAAGCATATAAATATACAGAAGAAAAAAAGATTTTAAAATTTCATAAGCCACTTTCATTTGTAGCATGCATTTGTTTGGTTTTACTTGCAAGTGCAACAGCAGTGGCAGCTATTCATCATTTCTGGGGCAGAGGAATGAGCGGAACACTTAAATCAACGGATACTCAGCAGCAGGCTTTAACTGAACAGGGGCAGGCTATCGTATATCCCGAGCTGACAGATTATTCATCTTATCAGGTGACGGATCAGGGGGTAACAATCGCCCCTGAGGCTGTTGTTGTAGATGATAAATTTGCTTATGTTTCATTTAAAGTCACAGGATTAAACATATCTGACAAGGAGGAGCCAGGGGCTGAGGTGGATTATTACTTAGGTGATGACAAAGCTTCTGAGGCATCATGGTTAAATGGAAGCAGCTCTTTCTATGATGGAATCGTGATTGATGACAATGGCATGGGCGTATATGAAGATGGCACTCCACTTGAGCAGGATGGATTCATTGGTCATTATATAGATGAAAATGGTGATTTGGAATATGTAATTCAGTTGCAGGCTTTGGATGGAGTTAATAATATCCTTGGAAATACTCTTCATGTAGATTTTTCTTCCCTTGGAATATATGGAGAAAAAACAGAGTATAAACAACTAGTAAAAGGCAAATGGGATTTTGAGCTAAAGCTTCCAACTGTAAGTAATGGACAGACCATTACAGTAAACAAGGATGTACCAAATAGCAATTGCACGATTACTACAATTGATATTTCACCAGTATCAATAACTGTTAATTACAAAGTAAATAAGCCAGTAGAAAAGAATGAAGATTCTATTGGCATTCCAGAGTTTACTGGTTTTGTTATGAAGGATGGCACAAGAATGCCTTATGTGGCAAACGGTGGCACAGATGGATTTACAGATGAAACAGAGCAGTACGCAGTTTGTGCTAGAGCATTTGATAGGGTTATAGATATTTCTGAAGTTAAGTCACTTTTGCTGTGGCCTGATGATGAAGGTGGAAAAGAAGAAGTAGAAGTAGATTTGACCACTGGCCAATAGGATGATATCTTATTCTAAAGTACAGATTTGAAATTCTTAAGATTATTACTATATTTGATTGGAAAGTGTTTATGAAAGTAGCCATTATAGATGACTTGACAACTGAATTAGATATGTTAGCTGGCTATCTAATATGTTTTGCAAAAGAAGAGGCTAAGGAATTTGATATCTCCACTTATGAAAGTGGAGATATCTTTCTAGAAGAATTTAGCAGTCAATTTGACTTGATTCTTATGGACATAGATATGCCGGGATTAAACGGGATAGATACAGCCAGGGCAATAAGAAAAGTGGATGAAAAAGTAGTCCTGATGTTTGTAACGGCTATGCCTCAGTATGCCCTTACAGGCTATGAGGTGGATGCTATAGACTACATAATTAAGCCCGTAGCATATCCTGATTTTGCGCTAAAGCTAAAAAAGGCTCTTAGATATGTAAAGCAAGTGAAGGCTGATGAGCCTGTAGTGCTTCCTACAAAAGAAGGCTTAGTTACACTTAATATCAGTGAAATATATTATGTGGAATCGGCTCTTCATTATTGCATTTATCATACCAAGGATAAGGAATATAGGGTTCGAGAAAATATATCTGCTGTAGAACAAAGGCTATCTCCATTTGGCTTTGCCAGATGTAATGCAGGCTATCTGGTGTCCTTAAAGCATGTAAAGGCTATTATAAAGGATGATGTTATAGTAGGAGACTATACTCTTAAGATTAGTAGAAGTAAGAAGGCAAGCTTTACAGAGAAATTTACAAAAACTCTAGGAGGACTGTAAATGGATATTACTGCCGTAGATGTATTTGAAGAAATTAGATTTATAGTTGAATTATTAGCAGCTGAGCTGATATTTTTGATTCCATTTGTTCCAATGAAAAAGCACTTTGTTCCCAAATTAGTTGTACTTATCTTGGGCTACATGCTTGCTTCACTTTTTTATTTCCCATTGCTGACATTCACAAGTGTATGCCCTTTAAGGAATTTTTTAATATCTGGGTGGTACATTATATTGGCTCTTAGTACCTTGCATTTTTGTAAGAGGTTGTTTTTTATTGGGTCAGTAGATGGATTATACGTAATTGCCTCGGCTTACGCCGTTCAGCATTTAGTATATGTTGTTGTACATGAAGCTTTGGCTCTATATTACTGGACATATTTGAAGACCCATTTAATTGCGTATATTTTTGTCAGCATATTGGTTTGTTCAATTTGGTATTTTATTGTTTATCTAGTATTTACCAGAAAGCTGAAGGACTGTAACGGTGTACTTCATGAAGATAGTTCATTTCTTGTAGCGTTTTATCTGATATTTATAGCGATTATGCTGCTTTCTACATTTTCCGCACAGCATTTATTCCAAATAGGGGACGATATAAGAAATTATGGAATTATATGGGGAGTAAGTACCAGTGTATTAATACTAGGTATTCAATATGCTAATTTCAGATCTACAGTTGCCACTAGAGAGCAGGCTATTATAGCTAGAATCCTTCAGGATTCAGCCACCCATTACACCATATCTAAGGAACTTATAGATTTGGTAAATAGAAATGCTCACGATTTAAAGCATAAGCTAAAGGCACTTAAAAATGCGCCAGATAATCTAAAGGATGAGTTTATAAACGACCAAATGTCTCATATAGAACAATATCAAAATCTGGTTTTCTGCGATAATGAAGTGCTAAACACTATTCTTGCAGAAAAAAGCCTGTATTGCAGTTCGAAAAACA
The DNA here is from genome assembly GCA_017934625.1 of Pseudobutyrivibrio sp. Classification (GTDB taxonomy): domain Bacteria; phylum Bacillota; class Clostridia; order Lachnospirales; family Lachnospiraceae; genus Pseudobutyrivibrio. The sequence goes on from JAGBJE010000291.1 coordinate 3,552, forward strand.
TAACCTTTTCTTGTTCTATAAAAAAGGCTAATCTTGATTTTATAGATATGATGGATTTATATGCATTACTTGGGAATGCCATTGATAATGCCATAGAATGTGTAGAACAATTTGACGAGGATAATAAAAAGGTAATAAGTGTAAATGTTTCTTCTAAAGAGGCTTTTACCATTTTCCAGATTGAAAACTATAGTCATAAAATAACATCTACAGTGGATGAATTGCCAACCACTACTAAGGATGATATAGGACATGGATTTGGACTTAAGAGTATAAAATACATTGCTCAGAAATATAATGGAAACATGTATTGGGCAAATAAGGATGGTGTATTTTCGTTGCAAATCATGATACCTATGTCAACTGTGCCAAACTAAATACCAACAGTGCCAAACCTCTTTCATTTATTTGTCCTAAGGCTTATTTTAAATTCAGATAAGCCAAAGGGCGGATATATGAAGGAGGTTTTTTATGAAAAAGACAGGAATGATATGCAGATGTATCATGGCTTGTTTAGTTGCAATTGCAATTATTGTCAGCTTATTTATTGCAAATATGTACACTAATAAATATTCAAGCCTAGTATCTGTATACTTTAATGCAGAAACCCAGAAGATTATCAATGATGAAGAAGATGATTCAAATTATTTCACTTCAGATTACTCAAATGAAGCTGAGATGAAGAGACATCTAGAAGAAGTTGGCTCTAAGATTGAAGAAGAGGGAGCAGTTCTTCTTGAAAATAATGGAGCATTACCACTTGAGAAAAATCTTAAAATTACTTTATTAGGTCAGGATAGTGCTGATTTAGTTTATGGTGGTGGCGGTGCCGGTTCGGTTGATACTGAAAAGGCAGTGGATTTGTATACAGCATTAGAGGATGCTGGATATTCTATTAATCCAGTAACCAGAGAATTCTATGAAGAAGGAAATGGTGCATCTTACAGAAAAACAGTTATTGATGCATACGGAAATGGAGAATTCGCCGTTAACGAAGTACCTGTAAGTGAGTACACTGAGGAAGTAAAGGATAGCTTTGCAGATTATAATGATGCAGCCATTGTACTTATTGGACGAAGCGGTGGAGAAAGTGCTGATTTAACAACAGGTGTACTTCCTAGTGGATATAAGTATCTTGAACTTGATGAAAATGAACTAAACCTAATCAAGATGGCAAATGCGAATTTTGATAAAGTAGTAGTTCTTCTAAATACACAAAATCCAATTGAGCTAGGTGCTTTAACAGATTTGGATGTGGATGCAGTTGCTTGGATTGGCGCATTGGGAGAAACAGGAACTTATGGACTTAGCGCACTTTTAGATGGTGATGCATCATTCTCTGGAAGATTAGTAGATACTTATGCATATGATTCTATGAGTGCACCTGCAATGGCAAACTTTGGTTCATATACTATTAATGGTTCTGAAGAAGCATTTGGAACAAACTATATGGTATATGCTGAGGGAATTTACGTAGGTTATAAATATTACGAGACTAGATATGAGGATGTTGTACTTGGCAATGAAAGTGCTGATAATTACGATTACAAAGCTACTGTACAGTATCCATTTGGTTATGGATTGTCTTATACAGATTTTGAATACAGTAATTATGGTATTGAAGAAACAGATAACACATACGAAGTGTCTGTTGAAGTTAAAAATGTAGGAGATGTACCATCAAAGGAAGTAGTGCAGGTATATATGCAGTCTCCATACACAGATTATGATAAGGATAATTCTATTGAAAAATCATCAGTAGAGTTAGTGGGCTATACAAAGACTGATGTAATTGAAGCAGGAAAGTCACAGACTGTAACAGTATCAGTACCAAAGGAAAGCATGAAGGTATATGATCAGTATGGACATGGAACATATATTATAGATGATGGGGATTATTATTTTGCAGTTGGTAAAAATTCACATGATGCTTTAAATAATATATTGGCTTTAAAGGGATATAGCGAAAGCAATGGAATGGATTATGCAGGTAACGCATCCCTTGCAGCTTCATTTAATGTGGCTGAGCTTGATGCAACAACATATGCAAAGTCAGTAGCTACAGGATATGAGGTATCTAATCAGTTCGAGGATGCTGATATCAAGCACTATGATGAGGATTTTAAATATTTAAGTCGTAGTAATTGGAGTGGTACATGGCCAAATACTTATGCAGATGGTAGCTGGAATGCACCTAAGGAATTGATTGACGCAGAAGCTATTATAAAAGTTGAAGACACTGTAAAAGATGCTCCTGTTACAGGAAAGATTAATGATGAATATGGCAAGCTTAATGTGGCTATGCTAAGAGATGTTGATTATAGTGACCCACTGTGGGAAGTACTTATTGAACAGATGTCTGTTACAGAGCTAGATAATTTGGTACGTGTTGGTGGTTATGGAACAGTATCGGTAGACTCTATTCAGCTTCCAGCAACAGTAGATAAGGATGGTACAGCAGGTATTTCCAGCACACTTGTTGGTGGTGAAAATGGTATGGCATATCCACCAGAAATAGTGCTTGCATCAACATGGAATAAGGAGCTTGCAGAAGAATTTGGAAGATGCATAGGTGAGGATAGCATTGCACTTAAGGTGGCTGGATGGTATGCCCCAGCTATGAATATCCATCGTACACCATATTCAGGAAGAAACTTTGAATATTATTCAGAGGACGGATATCTTTCTGGAATTATGGGAGCCGCAACAGTAAGTGGAGCTCAGAGCAAGGGTGCTATGGTTACAATCAAGCATTTTGCGCTTAATGACCAAGAGACAAATCGAATGGGTGTAAGTATCTTTGCAAGCGAGCAGGCCATTCGTGAAATATATCTAAAGGCATTTGAAGCTGCTGTTACTGATGCAGATGCACATGGCGTAATGGCAAGTATGAATCGTATAGGAGCTACATGGACTGGTGGACATGCAGGTCTTATGACAGACGTTCTAAGAAATGAATGGGGATTTGAAGGCTTTGTTATAACAGACCAGGCTTCATACAATGTGTTTGCTTATGAAGATTTGAGAGAGGGCCTTGCAGCAGGAACTTCATTATGGTTGAATTCAGACTCCGAGCTATGGAAACTTGCAGATGAGGATATGACTAACACAGTTATATCTAATATGCAGCATGCAGCTAAAGATATTGTATTTGCTATATCAAGAAGTAATGCAATGAATGGACTATCAGCTGGAGCCAAGATTGTACAGATTACTCCATGGTGGAAAATAGCATTATATGTGTTATTTGCAATATTAGTTGTTTTAGTATTTATTCCAGTAGCGTTATCAATTCTTAATTTATTAAAGGAAGATAGTAAGAAGCGTAGATGTACAAGCTTTATAATTGATATCGTATTTACGGTATTATTATTTGGTGCAGGATTATCTATGGTATTACTAACAAAGGATGATGCTGATTTATCTGCTGAATTTATGCCAATTGGTATAACTATTGGTATAATCGGGCTTGTGCTTACAGTACTTTTAATTATCATTTCAAAAATATATAAAGAAAAAGATCCTGAAATTACAGTAGAGTAAATAATATTTACCAAGGATTTACCAAAAGAACATATTATATCTCCAGTCAAAAAAACGAAAAGGAGATTAGATATGTTAGCAACAGTTTTATTTGAAACAGTTAAATGCTTTATTCTTTTGGCATTACATTTTGGGGTTTTGGCAGTGAGTGTGATACTCATTAATAAGAAGGTGGGATTACCTGGCGAGTTATATAGAAAGCTTTTACATCTTGTATCAGTTTTCTCTATTATGCCAATAGTAATCCCATCTTCTAGTTGGGTGGCATCTGTGCTTGTATGTCTATTGTTTATGGGCTTGGCTTACCTTGGTACCAAAAAGACAAATCTGGAAAGTGCAGTTGATATGAAGCAAAGAAGTGCAGGTGAGCAGACACGAAGCATGCTTTTATTGTACGGTACTTATGCAGTAGTTATCTTTTTTGCATGGGGATTGTTTTCACAGAGATGGGCAGCAGTGCTTTCAATTATAGCCTGGGGAATTGGCGATTGTGTTGCAGCTCTTGTAGGAAAAAGATTTGGTAAGCATAAGGTAAGTGGAAGATTTATTGAAGGAAAAAAGAGTATTGAGGGAACATTGGGAATGTTTGTTACCACCTTTATTTCTGTTTTTGTTCTATACCACAGACACACAGCATTAACTAACATTTGGTTTGTTATACTTGTTTGTTTTTGGATTGCTGTCTTCTCATCACTTACAGAGTTATTTACAAAACATGGATTGGATACAGTGGCATGTCCACTTATTTCCATGGCTGGATTTATTATTCTTACACTTGCAGCAGGTGGAATTTAAAGGAGTGACTAAGATGGATAAGCAAAAGAAATTAGAAACAGGAAAAGTATGGCAGGTAATAGCTTCCCTTGCTATTCCAACAGTAATCATTACTCTTGTAATGGTTGTATATAATATGGCAGATGTTTTCTTTATTGGAAAAACAGGTGACGCGCGAATGATTAATGCAATATCTGTATGTATGCCAATTTTCCCAATTATACAGGCATTTGGAACATTAATTGGAGCCGGTGGTTGTACAGCAATATCTGTTGCACTAGGAAAGAAGGATATTGAAAACAGTAAAAGAATTTCAAGCTTTTGTTTTTGGTTTTGCGTAGTTATCGGATTATTAATGGCATTGGTACTTAACATATTCACAGAACCGTTGATTTCAATGCTTGGGGCAGCTGATAGCTATAGAGATTTTGCTGCTTTATACCTTAGATTTTTAGCTTTAGGGTGTCCATTTATGATGTTTGCAAATGGATTTGTAAATATCATGAGAGCTGATGGTTCCATGAAGGAGCCTATGATTGCAAACCTTTCAGGAACTATCACAAATATTATTTTAGATCCAATATTTATATTAGGATTTGGCATGGGGGTAACTGGTGCAGCAGTAGCAACAGTAATTGGAAATATTCTTTCATCAGTTATTTTATTTAAGCTTTTGAAGAACAAGAAGGATTATTTATCATTATCACCAAAGAATATAAAGCTGGATTATGAATCTGCAATTCATCCAATGATACTGGGACTTCCAATTGCATCAGGCACAGTACTTATGAGTGTCTCATATATGGTACTTAATAATTTACTGCTAAATGTAGGTGCTGATGCGCAGGGAGCATTTGGAATTAGCCGTTCAATCATGCTTTTATCAACAACAACCCAGCTAGGTATTTGTATGGGTGTGCAGCCGGCTGTTTCTTACAATTTTGGTAGAGGAAATATTGAAAGAGTTAAGGAATTCATTGTTAAGACAACAATGGCTTGCATGATATTTGGTTTGGTGGTAGCACTACTTTGTATAGGTGGAAGAGATATATTGATGAAAGCCTTTATAGATGATGCAAGTATTGCAATGTATGGAAGACAAATCCTGATTGGATGCTTTATTACTGCTCCTATTTATTCTATATATCAATCAGCAGTCACCTTCTTACAGGCAACAGATAAGGCGGCCGCAAGTACAGTTATTACTCTAATCAGACAAGGAGGCGTTCTAATCCCTGCAATGATTATACTAAACACCTTATTTGGATTTAGTGGACTAATATTTTGTTTTGCAGTAGTAGATATAGTTGCAGCTATTGTGGGAGTAATAGTTTTGACAAATCATATTAGAGTATTATGTGCAGACCCAGTTATGGTATTATAAGAAAAAATAACCAAATGGGGATCAGATTATAAAATGGCTGAGAAAATAATAGAGTTAATTAAGAAATTTGCCACAACTACAATTAGTTTTAAACTATGGAAAGCTTTATTATGGTTTTCAATATCAGGGATAGTTTTAGTATTATGTTTGCTTAATGGTGAAATTATCCCTGATTTTCTTGAATATATCGTATATGCAATAACCTTTTACTTTATGCTTATTCTTGGATTTGCCATATATAGAGATGGAGTGCCTTGGGCTACTAGAATCGGAGAAAGCTTGCCAATTGTTGGGAGCATGATAAAAAACATTAGATATAGGCAAAGAATATTTCTTTATTTTGGCGGATTAATGAATACTCTTTATCTTGTCTTTTATTTTGTTGTAGCATACATATATAAATCCAGATGGTTTTATGTAATAGGCCTTTATAATCTTTGTATTGCAGTAATCAGGTGGTATTTATCCCACAAAGAGCATAAGATAGCTGTTATGCTTAGGGAAGATGAAAAGGGGCCTTATGAATGTAAAATAATAAGAAATGTAGCAAAGCTTCTATTTCTTATGAACTCTGTCACTGCGGTAATGGGATTACTCATTATCTTTAATGAGGATACATTCGAATATCATTTTATTATTTTATATGCAATGGCCTTGTATGTGTTTGTAAGGCTAATCACATTGATTGTTTTTATAGCTCAAAACAAGCCACACAACTCTGGTATATGGAAAGCGGTGCAGCTGATAAACCTAGCTGTAGCGCTTGTAATGCTTTTCACATTTCAAACAGCATTGCTACATATGTGTGGTGCTGATGTTAAAACAAGGGAGCATTTTAATGCATTGACTGGAAGTTTAGTATTTTTTATAAATCAGGGGATTGTTATTTGGCTGATTAAATATAGTAATAATTTTGGTTTAGAAGATAGGAGTATGGAGAAATCCTTATGACGAGCAACAAGAAAAATCCTAAGAAAAACAAAATAAAAGGGTTTCGCTGGGTATATGTGATTGGCTCTATTGTTGTTATAGGCGGCGTTATGGGCTATGGTGCCATAGGTTCAGTGGTATTTGATTTTGATGATAGAAGTTCTCTTACAATGCTTGCAATGATACCTATAATGACTACTGTTTATTATTTGGCCATGAAACCAGTGGTAAACAAGTTATCTGGCAGAATTGATGAACTGACAAAGGCTATGGACGAAGTGGCTAATGGAAATCTTGAGTACCAAATAGATATTAAGCATGCAGGTGAGTTTGAAAAGGCATATAGTCAGTTTAATGCAATGACGCTTGAGCTTAAAAAGACAAAGGAAGAGATGCAGGATTTTACAAACGAGTTTGCCCATGAGTTTAAAACACCTATAACAGCTATCAGCGGATTTTCAGAATACCTCTTAGAAACAGGGGAGAGTATAGAGACTTCTGAGCGAATGGAACAGCTTACCATGATTTCTGAGGAATCTAAACGACTACTTAATCTATCAATGAACACACTGCTTTTATCTAAAGTAGATGCTATGCAGGTTGTAGACAATAAAGAAGAATACGATTTGGCAGAGCAGCTTCGTAAATGCGTTATTATATTATCCAAACCATTAGATAAAAAGAATATAGATTTAGAAATGGATGAGGATTTAACTTTGCCATATTACGGAAACGAGGAATTGCTTCAGCAGGTATGGCTAAACCTTTTAAATAATGCTATTAAATTCACATCTAAAAATGGAAGAATAGAAATATCAGGAGATTCTACTGAGGAAGGTATTATTGTTTCCATAAGTGATAATGGAATCGGCATGGACGAAAAGACTATGGAGCACATTTTTGATAAGTATTACCAAAATGATTCTGCCAGTGTAGCCAAGGGCAGCGGAATAGGGCTTGCTATTGTAAAGAGGATTGTTACTCTTTGTGGGGGAAACATCCAGGTAGCAAGTAAGATAAATGAAGGCTCAACATTCACTGTGAATTTACCAGTTTAATAGGGTGCAGTATGGTACGAATATTATTAATTGAAGATGAAAAGCCAGTAAGGGAACTTACCAAGGTAAAACTGAGAGATAAATATGAGATTTTAGAAGCGGAAGATGGTCTAAAGGCATTTGATGTGCTAGAGCATGAAAAGACAGATTTAATAATCGTTGATGTTATGATGCCTAATATGGATGGATACCAGTTCGTTTCAGAACTTCGCAGCATGGGGGATGAAACTCCGGTAATCATGCTTACAGCTATGGATAGCTTTGCACACAAGAAGAAGGGATATAATCTGGGAATAGATGAGTATCTTACAAAGCCTATAGATTATGAAGAATTAACCTGGCATATAGAGGCCATTCTTAGAAGATATAAAATTAACAGTGAAAAAGAAATTGTAATTGGAGATTTTTTGCTATCTGAAGAGACTATGGCTGCAAACATAGCAGGAAAGAAGATTGATTTTACAGACACTGAATTCAAGCTGTTACACAAGCTTCTATCATACCCAGGTGTGATTTTTACAAAGCAACAGCTTATGGATGAGATTTGGGGATATGATTCAGATTCAGATTACAGCACAATAAAGGTTTATATTAATCGCATACGTAATAAAATCGGGGATTGTGATGAATTTGAAATAATCTCGGCTAGAGGGGTTGGCTATAAAGCGGAGATTCTTAAATAGTACATCAGTCTTAACATTTTTCTAACATATATGAATTATATTAAAATGATTAAGGAGTGTATTATTAATGGTAAAAATACTTTTAGTTGAAGACAATGCTGATTTAAATTTATCAGTTTGTAGACATCTTAATCTAAACAATTATATGGCATTCGGCTGCACTAATGCGCTGGATGCTTATGATATTCTGTATGATAATAAGATAGACTTAATCATATCTGATATTATGATGCCTGATATTGACGGTTTTGAATTTGCTAAAAATGTAAGGGAAGAGAATCCTAATATACCTATTATTTTCATGAGTGCAAAAGATGATCTTGATTCAAAAAAACAAGGATTTCGTTTAGGCATTGATGACTATATGGTTAAACCTATTGATTTAGATGAGCTTTTACTTAGAATAGAGGCCATTCTTCGGAGGGCCAATATTTCCAGCTCAAATAAACTTTCTATTGGAACTTTTGAAATGGATGAGGAATCAATGACAGCTAAGCTTGATGGGGAAGAAATTCCATTTACAACAAAAGAGTTTCAGCTTTTGTTTAAGCTGTTAAGCTATCCAAATCATGCATTTTCAAGGAATCAGCTTCTTGAGGAATTGGGCGGTCTTGATAACGAAAGTACACCTCGTTCTATAGATGTATTCATTACAAATATCAGGGCGAAGCTAGAAGGCTGTAGCAGTTTTAAAATTGCTACCGTAAGAGGAATAGGATATAAAGGAGTAATACAATGCGATTGATCCAAAAGCTATTTGATTGTCCACAAGATTCAAGAGTCGAAGTTACCATTTTATCTCCAAAGGCAACTATCGTAAATACGATAGTAATTATTTTTTATTCAGGTATTTTATTGGACATTTATAAGAATATCAGCTTTACACCAGAGAATAGTAAAATCCTGGCAGGTTCAATTCTTACACTTATTGTGGTTGCTGCTATTTGTATATCTGCTGTTAGCAGCTATATTCATTATATTAAATATACTAAGCCATTACTTGATCTTGCCCATGCAGCAGGGGAGGTAGCCGCCGGTAATTATAAGGTTCAGCTTCCACCCCACAGAAGAGATGGGAAGCTTGACGAAATAGATGTTCTTTATCAAGACTTTAATACAATGGTTAGAGAACTTGATTCTACAGAGATGCTAAAAAATAGTTTCATATCAAATATATCTCATGAGCTTAAAACACCTATAGCTATTATATCTAATTATGCAGCATTACTGGTGAAAGATAATTTATCTGCAAAGGAAAAGCAGGAATACTTAGAAAAGATAAAGAATACTGTGTCTGATCTATCGGAGCTAATCACTAATATTCTTCAGATAAGCAAGCTTGATAATAACCAGATAAAAACCAATATCGTAAGATTTGATTATTGCGAAGAACTGATTCAGTGCATACTTGCAAGGGAAACAGTTCTTGATGATAAGAATATTGATTTACAGCTGGAAATCCCTGATGAACTTTATATTGAAAGTGACTTAGGTCTTTTAAAAATTGTAATTAATAATATTTTATCTAATGCAGTTAAATTTACGCCTGATAGTGGAAATATTTCCATTAGCTTAAATGACGAGGGGCGATTTGCCAGTCTTACAATAACAGATAATGGCTGTGGCATGGATGAAAATACCATGAGGCATATATTTGATAAGTTCTATCAGGCAGACACATCTCATAAAACAAAAGGAAACGGCCTAGGTCTTGCCATGGTTAGACAGATTGTTAATCTATTAAATGGAAACATTGAAGTTACAAGCAAATTAGGCGAAGGCTCAACATTTAAAGTATCTCTTCCAAAATGTAAATCCTAACAAATCCCTAACAATTAACTAATATTTCACTAATAAAACTCCTATATCATATCCTTGTAATCGAAAAAGACAGGGATTGAGTAGGAGTTATTTTTATGGAGGAAAAAATATTAACAGAAGAGCAAAGAAGTAAGATTCATCAATTGGAATTTTACTACAAGGAAGCCACAAAGTATGTGAGACCTGCTACAGATAATGAATTATTTTCTTTAGTAGTAAAACTAGATGAAAATATTAGAAGACGCGCGACAGCTATGGCAATATCACAAGGTATATTTGGAGGACTTCTGTTGTTTACTGGATATAATTTTTTGACTCGATTATCTGGATCGTTCTTGGCAGGAATAATTATTTTTTGCATAGGAGCAGTCAATATCGCTTTATCATATCCCCTATATAATCATCTAGTTGCAAAGACTAGAAAAAAATATGCACCTGTCGTATTAACAGTAACCAAATATTTAGGTTAGAAAGAAGAGGTATCACTATGAAAAAAAGAGCAGCAGTATTATCAACTTTACTTGCAGTATCAATGGCAGCCACAGGATGTGGAAATCTTGCAGCGACTGAATCTACACAGGAATCAGCCACTGTAGCGGCAAATATAAAGACTGATAAAACATCAGATAAGACAGATCCTAATTCAATAGATTATGTAATTGAACTTGATCCTCAGTATAATGTTCCAACAGATGAATTGTTAAAAACATTCCCTATTGAGTATCAGACACCTGCAAACAGTGAGCTTTCAAAGAAGATTCAAAACAGAATGTTAAATGGTTTTAACAGATGGAACATGGGCTACGATGCATGGGAGCATTGGGGCGAAGTATTGTATCATGATGATTCAATCTACAATGTAAATGGTGTTAAGCTTACACTTGATGAGTATCAGACAGCAATGGATATGTCACTTAAGAAGCTTGATATACAGATGGGTACATTTAAGAACATGATACTTGTAGATGACTGGATGGCTATTCAATATGACATTGTAAACATTGATAGAGCAACAGGTGAAAAGCACCCAGGTACAACAATGGAGTTTGCAAAGTTTGGTGATTATGGTGAGCTTGGTGCCAAAGTTGATGAAGGCTGGGGCGGTGTAAAGAATGAAAGCTATGATGGAACAATGCACTTCCAGACAGAAGAGGAGCAGAAGGCTCAGAAGGAATTTATGGATGAGCTTTGCAATACTGAGCTTGCAGACACAGATGATTTAGAGGAAAAGTATCCAGTAGTATATCCTACAACAATTGACACTGAACTTGGCAAGCAGATGAAGGACGCTATTCTTAATGATTTTGAAAACTATAACTCAGGTTACAAAGCATGGGATAAGTGGACAGATGAATTCTATGCTGAAAATGCTAAATTAAACTATAAGGGTGAAGATGTTTCACTTGATGAGTACAAGGATATAGTAAAGGATGAGAATGGAAATACCAGCAGAGTTCGCATAAATAATATCCTTGTATCTGAGGACTGGGCAGCTATTCATTTCTGGACTGTAACAACAAATGAGGATGGAACAAAGGAAGCTGATAATCACATGCAGTTCTTACATTTTGTACAAAATGGAGACAAGGTTCAGGTAGATAATTGCTTTATGAAATAATGATTTTTTAGAGGAGGCCATGGCATATAAGCCATGGCCTTTTGCAAAATGTGAAATAGAGAATGCAGAATATGAAACAGGCACAGAATATGAAAATAATTATATATAATGGGAACATAAAGAAACTGCAAAGGAGAATACAAATGGAAAAGCAAGGATTAAATCCATATTTGCCAGACTACGAGTATGTACCAGATGCGGAACCACATGTGTTTGGTGATAGGGTATATATTTATGGTTCTCATGATAGATTTGGAGCACCATTCTTTTGTGTAGAAGATTATGTATGTTGGTCAGCACCTGTGAATGATTTGACAGCTTGGAGATATGAAGGAGTCATTTTTAAAAGAAAGGACGATCCTTCTAATTTTACAGGTCTACGATGTCTGTTTGCTCCAGATATTTGCCAAGGAGTAGATGGCAGATATTACCTATATTATGCCTATGACTTCCTCGGTCAGATGGGAGTAGCAGTATGTGATACACCAGCTGGGGAATTTAAGTTTTATGGTCATGTAAAATTTGCAGATGGACATACATGGGGTTCTAAGAGTGGTGAGCCACTTCCATTTGATCCTGCAATTCTTGTAGATGATGATGGTAGAGTGTGGCTGTATTCTGGCTTTGCTACGAAGGTTCCTGCCATTGCATCCAGATTTCATAATCTTACAAACCCTGGTGGGGTTGTGCTTGAACTTGAGCAGGATATGTTAACTATTAAATCTGGTCCTAAGTTAATCTTTCCTTTGGAAGGATATCCGGATGAATACAAAGGTCATAGATTCTTTGAGGCAAGTTCTATTAGAAAGATTAATGGAACATATTATTTCGTTTATTCATCAGAAAACAACCATGATTTGTGCTACGCCACAAGTGATAAGCCTGATGGACCATTTAAATACGGTGGAGTGCTTGTAGATATTGGCGATATTGGTATTGATGATATTACAGATGAAAACCATGCCAGAAATTATCTTGGAAATACCCATGGTGGTCTTCTTAAAATAGAAGATGACTGGTATATCTTTTATCATAGACAAACAAATAGAAATTCATATGCAAGACAAGCCTGCGCTGAGAAGCTTCAGCTTTCATCTGATGGAAAACTTAAGCAGGCTGAAATAACAAGCTGTGGATTAAATGGCAAGCCTTTACGTGGTATAGGAAAATACGATGCACGTATTGCCTGCAATTTATGGAGCAACGAAGGAACGGGAAGATATGATATATCTTTTCCAAAGCATGCTTTTAAAAATCATCCATATTTTGTAAAAAACACAGGAGAATATGAAAAAGGGGTAGGGCAGTATATTAAGAATATGAAGGATGGTGCAGTAGCAGGGTTTAAATATTTTGATTTTGAAGACACTAAATCTATTGCTGTAAATATAGGTGGCGTTGCAAATGGCCACTTGATTATAGCAACTGATGAGGATTTCTTTTATCAGATAGGTCTTATTGAATTTGATAAGAAAGAAAAGGATGTTCGCAGATTTACAACAGAACTGAAAAGTATAGAAGGAGACAAACCTTTATATTTTAAGTTTGTAGGTGAAGGAACAATTGACTTTATTTCCTTTGAGCTGATAGGAGGTGATTGTCATTAAAAACTGGATTGAATCACATCCTGGTACTTGGCAGTTTATTAAGTTTAATATTTTTGCTAATGTTGCCACATTTGCTAACTTTGTTACTATGTGGATAGCAACTACTTTTCTTTTTAAAAGCTTGGAGGAGACACCAATAAAATGGTGGATTTTTGATTATACATCAAAGGAATCTTTGATGTTATCAGGATTTATAAGTTTTTTAGTTGCTACAACAGTTGGACAGATAGTTAATTATATTGTTCAAAGAAAGGTTACTTTTAAAAGTAATTCGGAATTTTCAAAATCTATTCCTAAATACATAATAATGGTTATAGTGATTGTGATTGTTTCAACAGCACTGCCAGGAAAAACGCAAATGGTATTAGCGAAGCTTAGTGTTCCAAGCGCATTGTTACCATTTGGAGCAAATATAATTAATTTAGGAGTGCAGGTTGCTATTAGCTTTACAGCTATGAAATTTATAATTCTTCCTGAGACAAAGGAGGATAAGGTATTGAAAGGGGCAATAGAATAGTATGGATAATAATGTTAATACTACTAAATTAAAAATGAGTAATAGAGCATATAGATTAATAATGATTCCACTGATTATACTTTGCTTAATTGTTGGATTATTGATCCCGGCTGCTTCAGCTCAGTTTTCAGATTTTCTAAATGATTATTTAGGCAATGGAAAGCAAAAGATTGTTAATAATGCAGAAAACTTAAATTTGGATGCAAACTATTATGAGATGCTTAAGGATGATAAAAATCTTGTAGAAGAGTCTTACAAGCTGGCAAATCAGGTGCAGGAAGAAGGAACTGTATTACTTAAGAATAATGGTATTCTTCCATTAAAAAAGGGTTCTACTATAACACCTTTTGGATATGGATTTTTACAGCCAGTATATGGTCAGATGACAGCATCTGGTTCTGCAAAATGGGTAATTGATCCAGTGACACCAGAGGCAGGATTAAAGGATTATTTTACCATCAATGATTCTGCGATAAAGCTTATGAAAAAAGCTGGTGATCCTGATGGACTTAAGGAGGCTGCAGGAACAAAGACAGCCGGTGCATCTAACAGCCTGATGGGTGGAGATAGCAAAATTTATGAATATTCCAAGGATGTTTATAAAGGTCTTGATGATGCAAAGAATTCAACTGCTGTTGTAGTACTTACACGAAGCGGACAGGAAGGTTCTGATAAAAAGTACGATGGTTATGAGGATGGAACACCTCACTATCTTGCGCTTTCTGAAAACGAAAAAGACACTATTAAAGTAGCAAAAGAAAAATGTGGAGGGGTAGTTGTTCTTATAGCTAGCTCTGCACCACTTCAGATTCCAGAATTGTTATCTAAAGATTTAGAAGCTGATGCAATTCTACAGGTGGGTAATGTTGGAGAAAAGGGCTTTACTGCCATTGGTCCTATTCTTTCTGGCCAAGTTAACCCATCTGGTAGAACTGTAGATGTATGGCCTTCGGATTTTACAAAGGATCCAACATATCAGAATTTTGGTGAGTTCACATATGACAATGCTACATTTTCGTCACATTCCTTTGGTAGTCCTTCTTCTGCAAATGAGGATGGTACTTGCAACAGATATTTCATTGAGTATGCAGAAGGTGTTTATTTAGGATACAAGTATTATGAGACTGCAGAAGTGGAAGATGATAGTTTTGCTTATGGTAAGCTTGACAAAAATGGGGGATTAGAATCTGCTGGTGCAGTTGTATATCCATTTGGTTATGGATTGTCATATACAGATTTTTCTAAAGAAATAATAGATTTTAAAACAGACGAAGATAAGATATCTGTTAAAGTAAAGGTTACTAACACAGGAAAGCTAGCAGGTAAGGATGTGGTAGAAATCTATTATGGTGCACCTTATACAGATTTTGATAAAGAGCAGTTGATTGAAAAGCCAGTTAGAGAATTAGCAGCCTTTGAAAAAACTGATTTAATTCAGCCAAATGAGAGTGAAGAGGTTACTCTAAGCTTTAATATAGAAGATATGGCAAGCTATTGCTATACCAGAGATAATGGTGATGGAACAAAAGGCGCCTATGTGCTAGAAGAAGGCGATTATATTATTTCCTTAGGACAGGATAGTCATAATATTATTGCTTCAGAAACCTTCAATAATCCTGAAACTATTTGGTACGATAACACAAATCCAAGAAAATCTGATGCTGTTGCAGCTACAAATCAGTTCGAGGATATGAATGAGTATATGCAGACTGAAACAGTGGGACTTTCTCGTATTGATTGGAAGAATACAATGCCAAAAAGACCAGAAGGAGACACAAAAACTATCAGTGATGATTTTGCTGAAAGATTTGGTATTGAAGAAACATTTGATCCAGAAAAAGATGCAAATTTAGGCAATGTAACTACAAGCAAAATTTATAGCGAGAAGGATCCAGAAGTAAAAGATAGTGGATTGCTAGTATCTCACATGAGAGGTCTTGATTATGATGATCCTAAGTGGGATGAATTCTTAAATCAGATTGATTATAAAAGCACAAAAATAAATGAACAGCTTGTTACATTGATGAGTAATGCAAACTATGCTACAAACCAAATCCAGTCATTAGGCATTCAGGAAACAAGAGAGGCCGATGGTGCAAATGGAATTAAGTCTGTTAAAACTGATGCTGGAATGGAGCTAACAGCTACATACGGATATGCTCCACTTATGGCTTCTACATGGAACACTGATTTACTTTATGAAGTTGGAAAAATGTTTGGTAGAGAGGCCTTTGCTACAGGAGTTAGTGGATGGTATTCGCCTGCAATAAATATTCATAGAAGTCCATTCTCTGGTCGTGTATATGAATATTATTCTGAGGATCCGCTCCTTACAGGAAAGATGGCAAGTTCAATTGTAAGTGGTGCAGGAGATGCTGGAATGTTCTGTTACATAAAGCATTTTGCACTTAATGATCAAGAGACTAATAGAGAGTTTTTCTTACATACTTGGGCTACAGAACAGGCTGCAAGGGAAATATATCTTAAAGCATTTGAAATTCCATTTAAAGAAGCTCAGATGACAATTAATTACTATGATGAAAATGGAAAAATGCAGCAGAAGACTATGAGAGCTGCGACAGCTGTTATGGCTTCACAAAATGATATTGGAACCACAATTGCGCATGGTAATTATAATCTACTTACAAACGTATTAAGAAATGAATGGGGATTTAGAGGTATTGTTCATTCAGACATGTTTGTTTGGGGTGGTAAGAAGAATATGTATGACTTGGCATTTAGGTCAGGCTGTGATACATTCCTAACACTAAAGATGTTTGGTGGCATGATGGATACAAAGAGCACTACAAGTCATGCGGTAATGAGAAGAGCTGTTCATGATGTTGCTTACACTTTAGCAAATTCTGCATGTATGCAGGGGATTACACCTGGTTCTTACAGATATACAACCATGCCAACATGGAAGAAATTGTTTACATGTCTAAATATCGTATTGCTTATTCTTGCAGTAGTAGGAATTGTTAGAATAGTAATGCGTGGAAAAGATGATAAATTACATCCAGAGAAGTACAAGCATCCTAAGAAAAAAGTAGAGGTTATTACAGAACAATCATAGTTGTTAAGAAAGTGCTCATTAGATTATAATTAAGAAAAGTAGATATGGGCAGGTTATTATGATTAGGATAGCTGTTGTTGAAGATGAAGACAAATGGGCAAACATAATAGAGGAGTGTCTTGATAAATTATCTAAGCAGGACAAAATAGATATAGCCATCACAAGATTTTGTGATGGCTATGACCTCGTTGAGAACTTTGCTTGCAATTTTGATATTATATTAATGGATATAGAAATGCCACTTATGAATGGCATGGAAGCAGCAGAAAAAATACGTAATGTGGATTCAGAGGTTACTATTATATTTATAACTAATATGGCTCAATATGCGATAAGAGGTTATAAAGTAAATGCCTTAGATTATATTTTAAAGCCGATTTCATACATTCCATTTAGTGAAACTATCAAAAAAGCAGTTCGTATATACGATAAGGATAAGGGTGGGTTTATTGTTATCAGTCATAAAAGTGGCACAGAAAAAATAATGACTGATAATATATACTATATTGAAAGTCAAGGCCACAGGCTTACTTTTCACACAAGTAAGGGCACATATGAAACTACCACCTATTCAATGAAGGAAATAGAGCAAATACTTTCAAGCTATAGCTTTAAAAGATGCAATAGTGGTTGTTTAGTTAATCTAAAATATGTGACAGGCTATAATGGAAATGAGCTTAAAGTAATGGACACATCTGTTTCCATTTCACGTGGTAAAAAGAATGATTTTCTTGCGGCCTTAGCATCATACATGTCGGAGTAAAATATGGAACAATTACAGGATATTCCTAAAATTTATACTGCTATTGCAGAGTGGATGAGCTGCCTTGTGATAATATTGTCCTATTGTGGCAAAAAAAAGCTTAGAAAAGAACCTATAAGGATTCTATTAAAACTAATAGGTTCATTTGTTGTACTTGTATTAATTCATCAATTCTGCGGAAAAGTCTCAGGTGTATTATGGCTTGTAGGAATGGTTATAGCCGTAAGTACAATGGTGTTACTGATTAAAGTTACCATAAATAATTCTATTGTAACTGCTATTTATTTGGGGTGTAGGGCGTTTTTGTATGCAGAATTGGTAGCAGCTTTAAATTGGCAGGTATATTATTACTATTTTATAGCAGATGATTATTCATCTAGTTTAAGTAAGCATTTATTTACTTCTATTGTTTATGCTATTGCATTTGGATTTTTCTATAAGCTAGAAAATGAAATATTTCCAGATGAATTGCAGAGGGATAAGCTTACAGTTACAAATAGAAGCTTGTTTGCTATCATTATTGTCACAGCACTGTTTTTTTGCATAAGTAATCTAAGCTATGCTAATGTGAATACCCCATTTAGTACTGGCAACGATGAGCTTGTTATATTCAATATTAGAACACTAATTGATTTGGCTGGGTTTGTTATTTTAGAAGCTATGTTTATGCAGAAGCTAGAGGATAATAGAAAAAATGAATTAGATGCTATTAGAAATATTCTATTTACCCAATACGCACAGTATAGGACTTCCCAGGAAAATATTGATCTTATTAACCGTAAGTACCACGATTTAAAACATCAATTGCAGATAATAAGAAATGAAAGCAATATAGAAAAAAAGAATGAATATATAGATGAGATAGAAGCGGGTATTCGTAAATACGAAGCGGAAAATAAGACTGGTAATCCAGTATTAGATACTATACTTACAAGCAAGAGCAATCTTTGCTTAAAACATGATATACAGCTTGTAGCTATTGCAGATGGGCAACTATTAAAGGACATTCATGTAATGGACATCTGTACTATTTTTGGAAATGCACTTGATAATGCTATTGAATATGAGCTACAGATTCCAGACAAGGAAAAGCGTATTATTCATTTGACGGTCTCTAAGAAAAATAGTTTTATTATTATACTTGTAGAAAACTATTGTGAAGAGAAGGTGCTAAAAGAAGGGGAAGAACTTACCACCACCAAAGGCAATAAGCAATATCATGGATATGGTATTAAGAGTATCAAGTATTCTGTTGAAAAGTATGGTGGCTTTGTAAACATCACGAATGAAAATAACTGGTTTAGAGTAGAAATGATAATACCCGAATAGAACCAAAATATACTTTTAATCATTGCCTTGAGTAAGCTAATTCATTATGATTGATGTTAAGAGAACAATTTGGAGGTTTATATGACTGAAGTCTTATTTAGTTTACTTATTGGCTATGTATGTGGATGCTTCCTAACTGCATATTTTATAGCAAAGAGATTTACAGGGAAGGATGTAGCAGAAATCGGTTCTGGAAATCCTGGCATGGCTAATATCATGTGCAATGTGGGAAAGTTTCCTGGGATTATGGTTTTAGTTGGAGATATCGCAAAGACGATACTTGC
>JAGBJE010000035.1 GCA_017934625.1 Pseudobutyrivibrio sp.
CAAGCTTAAGCTCGATGGTATTATCCTAAAGCAACGTGGCAGTATGGCCATTGCTAAGGACAGGATTGAGTGCGATTTGTTTGATTGGCTTGAGAAGAAGGAAGCCTCTCAGTACAAATATATGGGTGATTACATGAACCAGTATGGCTGGTGTGAATTCTTCCACGCTGAGCTGGATGAGATTAGCTATGCAATGGAAGAGTAGAACGGTTCGAGATTGTTTATAAGAGCATTAATAAGGCCTCCTGTTTATATTTTAAACAGGAGGCCATTTTTTACATTGCATTACGAGGATTCCAAATCAGGTTATCCCAGTGCTCAAGCTGTTCCTCGGTCATGAAACCGTTGGAGGTTCCCATATAACCGATATAGTTAGAAGCGAAGAGCAGTGCCTTATGGATTGATACCTTGGAATCCCCTGTCTTAAGGAAATAATGTAAGAAACAAGCAAATAGGGCATTTCCAGCGCCTGCTGTGTTTACAATCTGCCTAGAATTAACTGCATTATAATGAGCAGAGAAATCCTTATATTTATCATATATAAGTACACCGTTTTCACCTTGACCCAGTACAATTATCTCAGGGTCATATTTTCCAGCCATCTCTTTAACAAAATCGTATGGGTCATCTTCTATTGTATTATCATTGAAATAGATAATATCTGCATTTTTTAAAAAGTCTTCATTATAGATTTCTTTGTCACGTTTGTAGCTATGTATTTTCACAGCCAATTTCTTGTTGTTATCCTTTGCTCTTGATATAAATGGGCGGCAGAAGTTAACATTTGAAAGCACCATCATATCGCAACCTGGTACTAGTGGGTCTACAAGCATCATATCATAAGAGGCATTACGGATATCCTTGAGGTCTTCAAAACGCTGTGCTTTTCTTCTGGTATCATACAAAAGTACTTCCATAGGAGTTTCTTTTATGATAGGAAGAACATATTCAGTGGATAGTGTAACCTCTCTATTGCTTGGATTGAAGATTCTAAGATCTTCATTTTCACCAACCACGGTCATAAATTCCACATCATTGCCAAGCCACTTAAGCGCCAGGGATTCGTTGAAAGCATCACCACCAGCGGCGATGTAGATAGTATCTCTCTCTCCAGTGTAAGGTTCGTACTTAATAGGAATCTCCTTTACCTTAACTATTGTTTCTAACTGAGTGATTCCTGCAACGATAAATTTACTCATAGTGATTTCTCCTCTGTAAGATAAACTTATATAGAATAAGTGCAATAAACCTATTTTCAGATATATAAATAATATAATATCAAAGGTAAGTTGTGCGGAATTTCCGAAAAAAATCACAGAAAATTAAACAATTATTCTAATTTGGCAAACAATAATTTTAAAAAATTATTGTAATCAGGCATTAAAACACAGTTTTCAAACATTTATGAGTTAATATTACACATATTGTATATGATGACTATATCTGATGAGGAATAATTATATGATGAAAAAAGTCCGTATAGCATTGATTATAGTAATATGTATTGTTATGGGAGTGCTTATGACAGTATCTGTAGTGCCGCTGTTTGATGCTGAAGAAGCCAGTATTGCGGTCGGAGAAATATATGATTTAAGCAAAGGCTGGACTGTAGAATATGAGAATGGTATACAAGCCACGGATGTTAAGCTTCCATATTCATTTGATAGTAAGCTGGGAGATAAAGTAATCCTTCGACATGATATGTTGGAAGATTATGCATCTTTAGCATTAAATTTTTACGCAGATAATTCTGCACTTAGGATATTTATAGCAGATAAGCCTTTATATGAAGCTGGATTGTCATCGGATGGCATTAACCGGAAGCAATTTAAGGCCTCGGAGCAAGAGAAGGGGATGGATGCCTTTGGGGATGATGATAAGGCGGAAAAGACAGCTGTAGATTTAGTGACAGTTGATTTACCTTCTAATTTGGTAGATGGGGATGAGCTTAGTATAGTGCTTTACGAAGTGGATACAAAAGCAGGTATCAATATTCATGCTCCATCTATATCTAAAAGAGATGTTGCTGTAATTAATGTTTTAAGGGAAAGCATGATTCCTATTTCCTGCGCCCTTCTTATTTTGATGCTGTGCGTGGTAGATATCTTTTTGGATGTTACCAGATACATATCAAAGGAAAGAATGCGAGGACTAGTTATAGTTGCTATCATGGGGATTGATGCCGTGGCATTTATAATATTACGAACAGATTTGTGTAAGCTTTTCATGGCAAATATGTATTTCTTCAATAAGATGGCAGTAATGACTATTGTTGCAATGCCATTACTACTAGCGATATTTTATTATATTGGTTTTCACATACACTTCCCTAGATTTACTACATTTAATGTTTGGACGACGATTATAATTACCTTTGTGATTCTTTCATTAGAAGCCAGCGCTTCTGAGGCAGCGCTTCTTTTAGTAGAGCCTATCACTGTATGTTTGTATATGTTTCAATTAATAAGCATAGCGGCAATGTTGCTTAAATGGAAAAATATGAGCAGGGGATACAATCTAATAATATATGATTTAATAAGCCTTACTTTCTTTGGAACTGCTGTTGTTATTACCATGATTGGTTCTATAGATGATCATAGTTTAGTAAGGAGATATTTGATTGATGGCGCAATTACTTTATCATTTTTGTTTATCACCTACCAACATATTAACATTGTTAGTAATAATTTTAAGCAAAGTGTAGAGGAGAACGCGCACAAGCTTGAAAAACAGGTGAAGATAGCTGAGGCGGCTAAGGCAGAAGCCATTGCTGCCAGTGAAGCCAAAGGAAATTTCCTTGCCAATATGTCCCATGAAATCAGGACACCAATCAATGCGGTGCTTGGCATGGATGAAATGATTCTTAGGGAAAGCCGGGAGAAATCTATTAGAGAATATGCTATGGATATTCACACGGCTGGACAATCTTTGCTTTCAATCATAAATGACATTTTGGATATGTCAAAGATAGAATCGGGTAAGATGGAAATCATTCCAGTAGAATATGATCTTTCAAGCCTGATTAACGACCTGGCAAATCTTATATCATTTAGGGCAAAGGCAAAGAATCTGATATTTGAAGTTGATGTAGATAGCAATTTGCCTGCTAAGGTATATGGTGATGATGTTAGAATAAAGCAGGTCGTGACAAATATTCTAACTAACGCTGTTAAGTATACTGAAAGTGGAAATGTATGGCTTCGAGTTTCTGGTAGAGCAGATGGCACTGATGAAATTATTCATTTTGAGGTGGAGGATACAGGCATTGGCATTAAAGAAGAAGATATGTCAAAGCTCTTTGAAGCTTTCCAGCGAATAGAAGAAGGTAGAAACAGGAACATCGAAGGCACAGGACTTGGAATGAGCATTACCTTGCAGCTTCTTAGTATGATGGATACAAAGCTGGAGGTGGACAGTGTATATAATCAAGGCTCAAAATTCTATTTTGATATTAGGCAAAAGATTGTTGATGCCACACCTTTAGGTGATTTTAAAAATAGAATCAAAGACCTTGAGAGTCAGTACACATACACAAGAGCTTTTATTGCCCCTGATGCAAAGCTACTTGTTGTAGATGATAATGTAATGAACAGAAAGGTATTTTCTGCTCTTTTAAAACCAACACAGATAAAAGTTGTTGAAGCGGAAAGTGGTCCGGAGGCCATAGAACTGGCAGCCAAGGAATACTTTGATATCATATTTATGGATCACATGATGCCTGGCATGGATGGAATAGAGGCTTTTCATAGAATAAAAGAGCTTATAGATTCCCCTTGCAAGGATACGCCGATTATTATACTTACAGCAAATGCTGTTGCCGGTGCCAAGGAGGCTTATCTGGAAGAAGGTTTTGATGGATTCCTGTCAAAGCCTATTGTATCTGACAAGCTGGAAGAAATGATTAGAACTCACCTGGATGAAGGTCTAATGCAAGAGGCACCAGAGGATATTGAAGAATCAGATAGTGATAATGCCAAAGCCGAACTGGAAAACCTACCTGCAGTAGATGGTGTGGATTGGGAGATTGCATGGCTGCATCTATCAAGCATGGAATTGATAGAATCTGCCTTTAGTGAGTTTTATAAAATTATTAAAATACATGCAAGTAAGCTACAGGAATATTATGATAACTTGGAAACAGAGCTTGATAACTACCGAATTCAGGTACATGGAATGAAAAGCTCTGCAGCATCAATTGGAATTATTCCACTAGCTGGTATGGCAAAAATCCTTGAGTTTGCTGCAAAGGATGAAAAGATAGATATAATAAATGGAATGCATGACATTTTTATCACAGAATGGCTTTCATATTATGATAAACTAAAGGTGGTATTTGGATTAGGTGATGCCTTGGCTGAGCCAAAAGAGCAGGTGGATACAGGAGCTTTGCAGGCTTTACTGAGCACCATCAAAGCTGCCATGGAAGATATGGATATAGACACAGCTGATGAAAGTGTTAACAAGCTTTCGGGGCTTGTTATTCCTGAAGCTATGGCAGATTTACTGGAAACTCTTAAGGGGCAGGTGGCAGATTTGGATAGTGATGGAGCTGATGAAACTATAAATGCTATGATGGAATTACTGAATTAATAGGAGCAGGGTATGAAAAAGATTTTACTGGTGGGGAAAATTAATGATGCTGTGAAAGGTATTGAGCAGCTTTTGGGAAATCACTTTCATGTACAGATTTGTCCTCTTCATTATGAGGCCGTGTCTGATATGTTAAAGGTGGTTACGCCAGACTTGATTCTAATCAGCCTGGTAGGGGCCTACGAAGAGCATAACAAGATTTTTAATATGCTTCAGGCAGACCATGGGCAAGTCCCAGTACTAACTATAGGAACGGAAGCAGAAAAACGTACATTTCTACAGTTTTATAATGAGCAACAGTTTGATAACCTAATTAGGCCTGTGGATAACACCAAGATATTGGAAAATGTATGTGCAAAAATAGGGGCATTACTAACTGTTAGGGCAGACGGTAGTTATGAAGTAAAGGAAGTTAGAACAAGAAAGCTTGTTATGATTGTAGATGATAATGCAGCTACCCTTCGTACTATTAAGGAAATGATTCAGGATAATTATGACGTGACAGTAGCTACCTCTGGAATGAAGGCCCTTACTGCCATGGGAAAGAATCCGCCAGATTTAATTCTCTTAGATTATGAAATGCCGGTGTGTGATGGCAAGCAGACCCTAGAGATGATTAGAGCCGATGACGAGTTTAAGGACATCCCGGTAATCTTTCTAACAGGTGTCAGCGACAGAGCACACATTGAAGCTGTGCTTACCCTAAAACCGGCTGGTTACATGCTAAAGCCCGCTATCAAAGAAAAGTTACTTGAAATCATAGATAAGACCATAAATGCCTAGCTACTACAGCTAGGCATTAATTCTTTCACAATATTAACGTTGCTCAGAAAATCTAAGCTGACACTTGATATTACAGAAAATCGGCACATAGCCATTCTGAAATCTCTTATCCATATCTACTGTTGATATAAAAAATATCTTGCCACAACCAGGGCATTTACGTTTTACCATTTCCATATCGATCACTCCTAACATAGAAACCTTTCCATAATCGCATTATAGCAATAAAAAATGTAGGAATTATTGATAAGTTGTGAAAGATTAGCGTCAGGCTTGGGCCTGTGAATAGCCCTAGGATTTTTGTGACGGGTTTCTGAATAATTCTGAATCTTGTGTGTATTTTGTTTACTTGGGTAAAAGTTGCGGATATATTATGTACGTAAATTTTAAACGAGAGGTAAAAATACAAGCAGGAGGTTGAAGAAAATGCCCAAGGGAAAAAACAGGCTGGGGAGAGTTAGATATTTTTTTGCCAGGATTGGTAGATTTATAAAGGGGCATGTGCTACTATGTGTGATTTTAATTGTGCTCATAGTGGCTGGTGCTATATTGGGTAAGAATTATCTGAGCAAGACTAAGCCGGCGGAGGAAGAGGTAAAGACGCTTACTACTGCGGTGGAGGTGATGGATTTGCAATCGTCGGTTAGTGTAACGGGTACACTGGCGGCTGGACAGTCGCAAAGTGTTACATCGACGGTGGCTTCTGGTACACAGGTTTCAGCAGTAAATTACAATGTAGGTGATTACGTGGAAGCAGGTGAGGTAGTTGTTGAGTTTGATGCAGATGATTATGCTACTAAGCTTGCAGAGTTGAATGCTAAGTACAATATTACTGAAAAGAAAAATGCAAAGGAGCTACAGGATTATCTTGATGATATAGAAGAGTATCAGAATGAGATTACAGAGATTCAGGAGTGGCTGGATAAATATAAGATTTATTATGATGATATTGTTGATGCTTATAACAATTATAAAAAGTATCCAAATGATGCTGATGCAAAGGCAAGGTACGAAGAGCAGTCGGCGATAGTTAAGTCCTTGTATGGATTTGATATAGATAGCTACGAGGCTAAGCAAGAGGAGATAGAGGAGTACCAGGATAAGATAGAAGAGGCTCAGTATAATTATGAATTGGCTACTCTGCAACAGGAGTATGATAATACATATACAAAAAGTGAAGAGTATGATTCGGTAACGGAGAGCCAGTCAGGTACTAAGGTGGTTGCCCCTTTCTCAGGGTATATTACAGCAATCAATGTATCTGAGGGAAACAACTATACTCAGGGAAATACCGTATTTACGATATCTAATACAGAATCATTTGTAGTAAAGGCTACAGTGGATGAGTATGATATTGCATCATTGTCAGAGGGACTTGCGGCTGTGGTTAAATTTGATTCTACTGATGATGAGGAATTTACTGGAACTGTTACTTATGTGGCTGTTACTTCAGATTCTACAACATCAACATCCAGCTCATCCTCAAATAGCTCAAGCGGTGCAGGAGGCTCATCTAGTAGCTCATCTAGTAGCTCATCTGCAAGCTATGAAGTAAAGATTACACTTGATGGAACTGATGATAGATTAAGGGTAGGTATGACAGCTAAAGCTTCGGTAATTCTTGAATCTGTAACTGATGCATTTGCCGTTGCATATGATTGTGTAGAAACAGATGCAGACGGAAATAGCTATGTTACAGCAGTGGATGATGAAGGTAATGAGACTAAGATAACAGTCACAAAGGGGTTGGAAAGCGATTATTATGTTCAGATTATTAGTGATGAATTATACGAAGGAATGCTTGTAAAGGCAACTGCAGCCAGCACATCTTCTAAATCAAATGGCTCAGATGGAAACTCTGAGGATAGGATGATGAATATGGGCGGCGGTCAAGGAGGCCAAGGCGGCATGGGTGGTGGCCCAGGTGGCGGTGGCCAAGGTGGTCCAGGCGGTGGATTCTAGGAGGTGTTTATGGCAGCAGGAGATATTATGTTAGATTTACGTGATATTCATAAAAGCTTTTTCATAGGCACTCCTAATGAATTCGAAGTGTTGCATGGTGTGAATTTCACCGTTCATGAGGGAGAATTCGTGTCTATTGTGGGACAATCTGGTTCAGGAAAATCTACGCTGATGAATATAATAGGAGCCTTGGATAGGCCTACCAGCGGTGAGTATACCTTAGATGGTGTTGATATAGAAAAGGCCAAGGATCACGAGCTATCTATACTAAGAAATAAAAAGATAGGTTTTGTATTTCAAACCTATAATCTAATTGCAAGAACTAATGCAATAAAGAATGTTGAGTTGCCGATGATGTACGCAGGCATCGGTAGAAGTGAAAGAAATGAACGTGCCAAAATGCTCTTGGAGCAAGTGGGTATGACGAATAGAATGATGCATAATCCTGACGAGCTATCCGGTGGTCAGAAACAACGTGTTGCTATTGCAAGAGCTATGGCGAATGACCCTGCAATAATACTTGCTGATGAACCAACTGGAGCTTTGGATTCTGCAACGGGACGACTGATTATGGATATCTTTCATAGGCTACATGAGGAGCAGGGTAAGACTATTGTTTTAATTACCCATTCACCAGAATTGTCCCAGGAAACTGAACGCATCATTACTCTTAGGGATGGTGATATAAAGGGCGAAGCTGATGGCAGATGGGCTGAAATAAAGGAGGAGTTATCATGTTAATTACAGAAAATATCCTTCTTGCATTGGCTGGTCTTAAGTCCAATATAATGCGTTCCCTGCTGACAATGCTTGGAATAATCATTGGTATTGCATCTGTTATTGCAATCATGACAGTAGGAAATTCTATCACTGTTATGGTGAATACTCAGATGCAGGAGATGGGGGCTAACAACTTGACAGTGGGAGTTTCTGCCAAAAGCACCTCCGAGGAGAGCACCACATCTGGCTTACATTTCGGTGCTGGAAATAGACGTTCCATGGATACGGATGATTATATTACAGATGATATGCTAGATACCTTTTTGGGTGAATATGCAGATAATATCAAATATACATTATTGTCTTCCACAGTTGGTTCGGGTACTGCCGTAGATGGAGATTTGTATGCTTACGTAAATATAGTTGGATATAACCAGGATTACATGGATTATACTAATTTGGATTTATTGGCTGGTAGAAATTTTATTGAACAGGATTACGAAAATGCTCAGAAGGTTTGTATTGTTTCAGATTATTTTGTCAATAATATGTTTAGCGGGGATACTTCCTCTGCTTTGGGTTCTGCTATAGAGGTTAGCATTGATGGAAAATATTATACCTACTATATAGTCGGTGTATACGAGTATGATTCCAGCACCTGGTCTAGCGATTCTACAGAGGATACAACTACAGATATGTATATTCCTTATGATACAGCAAGAAATCAGCTTCATACTATGAATGAGGGCTATTCTAGTATCACTCTTGTTACTACAATAGATACAGATTCGGAAACCTTTGCAGATACAGTAGAAAGCTATTTCAACACAATGTTCTATTCTAACAATGAAGATTACGAAGTAACTGTTACTAGCATGGCCAGTATGATTGAATCTATGACAACCATGATTTCTACTATTGAATTAGCCCTTGCTATTATTGCAGGTATTTCATTGGTGGTTGGTGGAATCGGTGTTATGAATATTATGCTTGTATCTATCACCGAAAGAACCAAAGAGATTGGCACCAGAAAGGCACTGGGGGCAACAAATGGCTCTATAAGACTACAGTTTATTACAGAATCTGTTGTAATCTGTATCATGGGTGGATTAATAGGAATAGTGCTTGGTGTGGTACTTGGTTCAGTGGCAGCCACATATATGGGTTATTCTGCATCAGTATCAATTTCTGCAATAGTGGTGGCAGTTGCCTTTTCAATGGCTATTGGAATATTCTTCGGATATTACCCAGCCAACAAGGCAGCAAAGCTAAATCCTATAGATGCATTAAGATATGAATAAGTTTAAGGCGACCATATTACATGGCCGCCTTTAATTTAATGTTATCCCTGTAATTAAGCAGGGTGTCATACACAGTCCTCGATTCTAAGATTCCTATCATCTATGTATACATCACAAGTTATCTTACGGCTATTATGTCCATAAAGCTCTATAATCTCTGGCAGATTATCATTGACTGCATCGAAGGTGAGCCCCTGGGTTTCACACCAGGCTGTGGCATCTGCTAATGCCTTTCCAGCTCTGCAGGTCCACAGAATTATCTTACTGCCCAGGGATTGCTCTTGCTTAAGGTAATGAATCAGGGGAACATTAGGCTCGCCCAGATCAGGCCAGCTGCTAAAGCAAAGTGTATTATCAAAATCTACTGCTATAATTTTATTTGAAAG
>JAGBJE010000292.1 GCA_017934625.1 Pseudobutyrivibrio sp.
AATACTGTTACCACATTTGTAGAGAGTAAACCAGCTACTGAAAACGGGGTTGAGATTGCTGGTTCAATCGAGAACACATATCTTTACAATGGTGAGAACGTTTATATTCAGTTGCAGGCTGACGCAGTTCAGACTCACAATGCTAAGGATGCTATATATGCTGCATGGGGCATAAATGTTACATGTGATGCAGAGGACGATGGCAACATAACTAAGATAGATTAGTATTAATGTAAAAAGGAGCAAAACTATGAAGAAAAAATTGATGAATATAGTTCTGGCACTTTCTCTTATTAGTGTTGGATTTATAGGAACAGATTCTTTTTCATACGCAAAGACTCAGAATGTGGGATGGGAAGTCAGCTATGATGGTACTAAGTTTAATTCCACATATGATGTGTCTAAAGCTTCTATCACAAGTGCGATGCCAGGCGATACTATTGATTACAGTATTGTCTATAAGAACACATCTGATGCAGCAGCTGTTTTTTATCTAAACACAGACATCATCAATTCTTTGGAAGAAAAAAGTATCGATGGAGGAAGCAGTGATGCAACAGGCGGTGCCTATTCTTACAAGCTTTCATACAAAATAAATGACAAAGAACAGGTAATATATGATAGTGAGGCAATAGGTGGAGACAATACTACAGTACTTGGCTTAAAGCAGGCACAGGGGAATGTAAAAGACAATGAAGCAGTTTACTTTAATGTTGGACAGTTAGCTGCATCAGAAAGCGGTACAATTAATATCTCAATCGCATTAGATGGCAATTCTCAGGATAATTCTTATATGTCCAAATTAGCAACCTTGGATGTGAAGTTTGGAGTTGAAAAGGTAGAAGCTCCAGTAAACAGAGTGGAAACAAATACATCTGTTAATCATGTTGTATATACTACTCCTGGTGGCGTAGAGGTGGTTACCCTTGAAGATCCTTCAGTTCCACTTGCTATCCAAAATACTGGAAATCCAGTTACAGGAGATTCATTACTTCCAATAGTATTTTGTACAGTTGCGATGCTTATAGGAATCATACTAGTTGTTACATACATGGTTTTATCAAAGAAACAAGGGGAGGGAGCCTGATATGAAATTGATTAGAATTTTAGGAAGCTCATTCCTAACGTTAGCATTGGTGACTGGGCTGTTTATTACAACAGGCTTTGAATCTCAAGCGGCATATTCTTATGAGGTAAGCTTTATATTAGGCGGTACTAAGGATGAAGGTGCCAGCTTCAACAGTGATTTAAGCTCTGGATTATCTGTTGTTAGTGATACAGCTAAAGTAGAGGTTTTGGCAGACAGGATTGTAGTTTCTGAATTACAGTATAATGATGAAATAGTTTTTAATCCTAAGAGTGCAGTAACCATAGCTAATGAGGATGCTACTACACCTGCAAAATATTATGTAAAGGGTGTTAGACGAAGTGGTTCAAATGATGCGTCTACAAAATCAGCATTTTTCGTTACACAGGATGATTCTTATGTGATTGCATATGGAGTTGGCGCAGCTGTTCCTTATGAGGTTAGATATGTGGACGGTGCTGGCAATGCCTTAGCTGAAAGCGCTACATACTATGGTGTTCTTGGAGAAGAACTCTATATTCCATACAGATATATCGATGGATATGAGCCAAATGCAAGTAACATTCATTGCAACTCATTAAAGGAAAATCAGATTTTTGAGTTCGTTTATCAAAAAGCAACTGCACCAGCAGGAACTATTACATATATAAATGATAGTAGAACAGAGTACAGCACAGTGCAAGGTTCAACAGAATATGTATATGAATCTGTTCCTAGACCTGCAGCAGAAACTGTAAATGCTGGAGTAACAAACAATAGAAATGCAGCAAGAGGTGGTAATGCAGCAGCAGAGGAGCAAAATGTTGATGAACAGGATGCCGAACAGATTGATGAACCGGATGTTCCAGCTGGTAGGGAAGATGTTGTAGATGTTCAAGAAATTGAAGATGAAGATGTTCCTCAGAGTGGATTTGATGAGAAAGCATTTGATTACATCAAGAGATATTGTATAGTGATTGCATTCTTGGGAATGTTGATTATACTTATTACTGTCATTGGTTTAAGACTACAGAAAAGAGAGAGGAACAAGTATAACTAGATAATGTTAAAAAATGCATCTAAGATACTGGGAAATATAATAATTGTATTGGTATTTGCAACAGCAGCCTTAATAGTACTTCCAAAGATATTTGGAATACAAGGGCTTTGCGTAATATCAGGATCAATGGAGCCTACAATTCCTGTGGGCTCCATTGTCTATGTAAAAGATATAGAAGGGGAACAGCTTTCTAAGGGGGAGGTTATTGCTTTTAATTCAGGAGCAAGCATAGTAACCCACAGGATAGTTTCTATTGATGACAAGAATAAGCTTATCACCACAAAGGGTGATGCTAACAATACTGAGGATTTTACAAAGGTATCATTTACCAATGTGTATGGAAAGGTAATATGGCATCTGCCTTACCTGGGAGTTGTGGCAGGTGCGCTTAGCAGCATCAAGGGAAAGCTTGTAGCTATATTGCTTCTTGTAATTGGGCTGGTGATGTCTAGTGGTAAGAAATCCCCTGATGTACCTGAAGGCAAAAAGTCATTTAACCCTAAGATTCTGCTGGTGTGCGGCATAGTAATAATTGTAGGCGCATTAGTTGGATTTGTAGTTATCTATGGAGACTACAATAGTTCTAATAATCTGTATGATAGCTTAAATGATAATTTCGTTACTGTACAAAACAATATATCTGAGGACGCTTGGGAAGATATGGTTGCAGTTGATTTTGAAGAATTGAAATCAGTCAACCAGGATGTAGTAGGCTGGATATATGTAGAGGGGACAGATATAAGCTATCCTATTATGTATTCAGGTGATGATGAGACTTATTTACGCACTACAATAAATAAGGAGCATGCAACAGCTGGTTCCATCTTTTTGGAGGGATATAACCTTCCTGATTTTTCTGATAGTCATAGCATAGTGTATGGTCATAATATGAGAAATCTATCTATGTTTGGAAGTCTTAAGTACTATAAGGCAGATGAGGATTACTATGATTCCCATAGGTATTTTCAAATTATCACACCAACAGAGAAGATGAGATTTGAGATATTCTCATATTTTGATACAGAGCCAGCTTCCTGGGTATACACAGTTCCTTATGAGGATAATGATGAATTTAAGGATTATATTGATGAGCTGATAAGACATTCATATATAAAGCTTGATAATTATGAGATAAATTCGTCTGATAGGATAGTAACTCTTTCTACCTGCTCAGGTTCAGAAATGAGATTCACAATACATGGAAAATTGGTGGACAGCCAAGCTAATAATGAGTAAATAATTGTTAAATAATTTTAGACGTGGCAAGAATGTCGGAATTCTGGCAAAAACTGTTACAATAAACTATTTAATTTTAATTTGCGCGTGATAGAATAACATTTAGAAGAATAATCATGGTATATTTGTAACGGTTTTATGTAAGGAGTTCTAATATGTCTAAGAAAAAAGTAGAGAATCTATTAAAAGGAGTTGCTATAACAGGTGCAACAGTTGGCGGCGCTTCAGTTTTAGGTGATGCTAATTTGGCATACGCAGCTGAGCTAGGTGAAGAAGAAGCTAATGCTTTGGCCCAGGGCGAAATGGTTTTACAGGTTGCAAAG
Organism: Pseudobutyrivibrio sp.; assembly: GCA_017934625.1. Classification (GTDB taxonomy): domain Bacteria; phylum Bacillota; class Clostridia; order Lachnospirales; family Lachnospiraceae; genus Pseudobutyrivibrio. Next base: position 3,686 of record JAGBJE010000292.1, read on the forward strand.
GAGCAGACTGAGCAGCAGCTTCAAACATCTATTGAATCTGTAGAAGAAAAAAAGGCGGTAGATGCAGCTGAAGAAGAAAAGCAGCTGGAGGAAGTGGATTTACTATCACAGGCTGTGTCTGATATGACAGCTAATTCAGAGAGTGCAGCTACCTCTGAGTCAACTCTAATGTCTGATATAGAAGTGCAGTCAGAATCAGTGGACACATCTTTATCATCAGAAGAATCTTTGATTGAATCCACATCAGAATCAGCAGCTACATCTTTATCCACAGAGGAATCAGAGATAGCCAGCACATCAACATCAGCATCAGAAAGCGCAGACAGTGAGAATGCCAGCATGTCTACAGCTATTTCAGAAGCAGAAGAGGCATACAACAGTGCTTCTACATCTTTCTCAGAGGAAGGATATCAGGATGATTATCTTGAGGATTTGATTCATCAGATTGAAGTTGCAAAGGCTGAGGTAGAAGCTGCTCAGCAGAAGGCTATTGATGGTAATCAATATCTTAATCACGATTCAAAATATAATAATTATTATGGAGCTGGTGATAAGCTTGCTAATCTTCTTATTCAATATGCCTTTTATCAGGAGGGATATGTTGGTGAGATTATGTATAGTAAGTGGGATTCATCCAACTATACAACCAACAGCGTTAAGGTAACATATATTGATTCCACAGGCGCAACTAAAAATGCCTATTTTGATTATGTTACTGTTGATAAAGATGGAAATGCATTGGTATCAGGCTTTTATGATAGCCCTGAAAGAGGTTCACAGCATGACAATCCATATGTGGTTGCAGGTATTATGGTTGTTAAAAAGACAGCTGAATATAAGGATGCTTGTGGAAATACTCTTACTTGGGAATATAAAACAGAAATAGGCGCTGACGGAAAAGAGCAGACTGTATGTCACTATTATGAAAACGGCTGCGAGCTTTCACCAAATGTAACTATTACTCTTAACGCAGATGGCACATATACAGCAGAATGGTCTAATGCAACAGAAGTGGCAGTTACTGAACAAAGTCAAGGTAAAGGCTCTTATATTTATGTTGACGCAGATGGCACAGCTTATCGTGATTTAAGTAGGTGGTATAACAAGGCTCATGAACATAATCCAGGTTTTGAGGGTTTTGCCAGAAATTTCAAAGATAAATCTGTAGGTGTAGTGTTAACTGATGAACAGGGCAATACCACTTTTTCTACATTGGTAGATGGAAATGGAAATACTTTAAAGCTAAGTTTTGAAAAAAAAGGAATTGGGATCTTTAAGCATGATGAGTCTCGACTCGAATTGGGTGGACAGACTTATTATTTTACCAACGCTAGCATTACTAGAAAGTTTGATGGTACATATGAATTAATAGCATTAACTGATACATTTATACCTGGAACTGAAAGAATTACATTGTTTACAGCTGCAAATGCACCTACATCAACAGATGTGTATGCTCCAGGTTTTGTTGCAAGAAAAAGCGACGGAACGGAAAAATATAAGAATAATTTTGGAGTAGAGAAGGACGGAAACTTTGGAGTAAAGGGCTACAGCTACTTTACATTAGATGACTTTAACAAGGGCCGCGATGAGTATCACGAGCAAAGAAGTGAGGTTACATCACTTTCTGATTCTTTAAATGATCTTAAGTCTACGTCACTGTCACTTTCTGAATCTGCTGCTGGAAGCGAAACTGCATCTGAAAGTACAGCACAATCAAGAGCTGAATCACTTGCAGCAAGTGCAGTGGCATCAGAAAGTGCATCTACTTCACGTGTTGAATCCCTAGCTGATTCACAGGCAGCAAGTACTGCAAAGAGCACAAGTATTAGTGAATCATTAGAGGCTAGTCTTTCACATTACACAAGTGAGAGCATGTCATTAGATGAGAGAATAGCTCAAAGCCAGAGTGCAGCAAGTGAAAGTGCGAGAATAGCATCAGAAAGTGCAGCAAGCGAAAGTGCGAGATTAGAATCAGAGAGTGCAGCAAGTGAAAGTGCTAGATTAGAATCAGAGAGTGCAGCAAGCGAAAGTGCAAGATTAGAATCAGAGAGTGCAGCAAGCGAAAGTGCAAGATTAGAATCAGAAAGCGCAGCAAGCGAAAGCGCGAGATTAGAATCAGAGAGCGCAGCAAGTGAAAGTGCTAGATTAGAATCAGAAAGTGTTGAGGCAAGTGAAAGAGCAAGCTTAGAATCAGAAAGTGTTGAGGCGAGTGAAAGAGCAAGCTTAGAATCAGAAAGTGTTGAGGCAAGTGAAAGAGCAAGCTTAGAATCAGAAAGTGTTGAGGCAAGTGAAAGAGCAAGCTTAGAATCAGAAAGTGTTGAGGCAAGTGAAAGTGCAAGCTTAGAATCAGAAAGTGCTGATGCAAGCACAGCAGCAAGTACAAGTGAAAGAATAGCATCAGAAAGTGCTGATGCAAGTACAGCAGCAAGTACAAGTGAAAGAATAGCATCAGAGAGTGCTGAGGCAAGTACCGCACAAAGCGAAAGTGAGAGAATAGCCCAGAGCACTAGCGCCAGTGTCTCAGTATCTGAAAGTATTAGTTCTTCAGAGTCAGCAAGCGCAAGTGCTTCAACATCAGCAAGCACAAGTGCAGCAGCAAGTGAAGCAGCAAATAATTCAGGTAATAGCGGTAATGGTGGAAGCACTTATACTTCTGCAAGTGAGATAAATGAGAATGCCACAAATGCAGCAGAATATAATGAGGTTAACAATGCAGCAGGCAATGCAGCAGGCACAAATGTTAATACATTTAATGAAGTAGGTGGCGCAGGTATTGAAGATGCGCAGGTTCCTCTAGCAGTTAGATTGGATGATGATTTAGTAGATGAAGATGTGGCTATCAAGGACGAGGAGACTCCACTTGCAGTGGAAAAGAGTGGCGTCAGCGGCAGAGCATGGTGGTATTGGATTCTTATTATCATAAGTGCAATCACCGGAAATGTTGCAAAGAATAAGGAAAAAGCTACTCAAAAGGAAATGGAAGAAAAAGATAAGTAATCGCAGGAGGCAGGGTCAATTGATCCTGTCTCTTTTTGCGCTTTTTTAGACTATATTTTTGAACATGTGGTGAACTTTTTACAAATTTTTTTCTAATGTGATATTATAAAAATTAAAGAAATGGGACATACAGGGAGGAAAAGTCTATGAATTTAAAATTGAAAAGAACACTTGAATTTTTTGCAATTGTTTTAGTTACGGTTGTGGTAGCGTTATCTAGTCCGCTTAATCCATGGGCCAGTAATGTGTTTACAGATGTGCAAAATGATATTTTGAGTATTGCACATTCTGTAAAGGAAGGATATTTAGCTTATGTAGAGTTGGATGGTCATTATGGACCAGTGGTTTATGAATTCTATGGATTAGGATATCTGCTTACAGAAACACATATTGTTCAGTTTGTAATGGAAACAGTATTGGTATTCTTTACTATTTTGTACATGTATAAAACAGCAAAGCTTTACACATCTGAGATTTTTGCATTTATTACAACTGCATTGTTATCTGTATTTGGATGGGGCGCCTTTACACATGCAGGCGCTGAAGAGCTTATGTTCTTTCTCTTAGTTCTTGCTGGATATCATGTTTCCAGCCAGCTCAAGGCAGGATTTTTATCACATCATACTTATTTGCTTGCTATAGAGCTTGGCTTGGTGTTCTTTTTACAGACTGGTTATGTTTGGATTTGGGTAGGAATTTTATTATTCTTCGCAGTTAAATTTAAGGTAAACGATATTGAGAATAAGGCTTATCGTTCTTTCTTTTTCTCAATACTTGAAGGTCTTGCTACAGTAGCGATTCCAATGGGACTCTATTTATGGTACTTCAAGAATGCGTCAGCATTTATAAAGCAGGTGGTTGTTTATAATATGCAAAACTTAGGTACACTAAAGGAAGGCTTGCAGATTATTGTTGGTTCACCATGGATTGCAATTGTTGCTTTATTTGTAGTAGTTATTATTGTTAAGGCGTTGTCAGATAACACTGTTGTGGATTTGTGCTGCTGGTTAGGTATTATCGTATTTGCGATAGTAGTCATTGCACTACAGGGAGAAAATCTTCCATCATACTTACAGTTATCTAAGGCACTTTACGTAGTACCTGTTGCAAGCGCATTTTCATTTGTTGATAAGCTTTTAGGATTAAAGGTAGAAGATTCATCTAATTAAAATGGATAAAATTAAAATTTTAGTTGTTTCAGAGAGAGACTGGAAAACTGAATATACTGTTCCTGAATGGGTAAAGCTTTACTCTTATAAAACAGATGAAATAAGAAAGAAGGATATTTTCGAAATCACTGTAATAGAAAAGAATATTACTGAGCAGGATTTTGATGATATTAAAGCCCATTCTTATTCTTATTGTCTGTTTGTAACAGACGATTTGCAGATGGATGCAACTACTAAGAGGTTGTTTGAGCAAAGAATGGGTAAAACTTTGCCTAGGGAACATATCCAATTTTTTATTGATAATGAAGCAAAGAAATACTTTTCTGAGCCTTATGGGGAGAAGTTTAATCCTAAAGCAATAGGAATAGCCCAAAGCTTTAAGGGAAGTATTAAATGGGATGGTAATTATTGTGTTTCATTAGAAGGAGACTATGGTAATTCATTTAATCAGGTCGCTTTCTGGCGCAATAATATTCCTATTGAAAAGGGCCAGGCTATAGAGTTTTGGTTAGAATACAAAAAGGATGAGACAGTAAATATTACCCTTTCTATCAGGGTATTTTCTAAAGGTAGCATAGCTGAGGAAATAGATTTTATTCAGCTGACAGAGGAAGATTTAAAGGAGCCTGTTGTAATAGAAGGTAAAGAGGCAGGGATGCTTTTTGTCTCCTTAAATGCTAAGGGTACAGGTAAGCTTGACATTATAGCTTTACATGACAGAATATCTCACTGGGATGTAGGAGAATTTTTAGTTGGTGGCGAAAGATATGTTACAAGTAGCAGGGAGGAAATATTCTGCTACTTTGACCCAGGAGATTTTAAGCCACCACTTACTGTATATTTTTCAGGATATAAAACTAAAGAGGGATTTGAAGGCTATCATATGATGCGCAAGCTTGGATGTCCATATCTTCTGATCGCAGAGCAAAGATTTGAAGGCGGCGGCTTCTACATGGGGGATTCTGAGTTTGAAAAGCTTATGATTCAAATAATAACAGATAAGCTTTCAGTCCTTGGATTTTATCCACATCAGCTTATTCTTTCGGGAATATCCATGGGGACAATTGGTGCCATGTATTATGGCTGTGATTTAAAGCCTCATGCTTTAATATTGGGAAAGCCACTAGCCAGCTTAGGAGATATTGCTGAAAATGAGAGACTAAAGAGACCTAAGGGATTTCCAACATCACTTGATATTCTTCATAAATATGCTGGTGCTATGGACGAGGAGGCTGTGGAGAGGTTAAACGAAAGATTTTGGGCTAAAATAAGAACTACGGATTTTAGTCATACTAAATTTGTTATTTCGTATATGTATGAGGATGATTATGATTCCACTGCATATAATAAACTGTTATCCCAGCTTAATTCATCTGGAGTTCAGGTGTATGGCAAGGGACTTCATGGTAGACATAATGATAATTCAGGGGGAATAGCAACTTGGTTTAAGGGCCAATATGATAGGATTTTGAGAGAAGATTTTGGCAGATAAATACGGTGTCCAATTCCAACTGGATATTTATGGAGGTAGGTATGCTTTCGATTGATGTTTTAAGAAGATTTGGGGCAAATGTTGATGAGGGGCTAGAGCGCTGTTTGGATGATGAAGAATTTTATCTAGAACTGGTTCCGGGGGCATTAGAGGAGTCTTATTACAGGTCTATAGAGGATTTGGTAAAAGCTGGTGATACTAAGCAGGCCTTTGAGGTCGCACATTCGTTGAAGGGAATCCTTGCAAATCTTGCCTTGACTCCTATCTTAAATCCTGTCAGTGAAATTACTGAGGGCTTGAGAAGGGATACTGATATGGATTACTCCAAATTGCTTGTGGACATGTGGGAAAAACGTAATCAGTTGTTGAAAATGATAGGATAGGCCTATGGAAAAAATTCTTATTGTTGATGATCAGATTATTACTTTAAAAATGACAGCCCATATTCTTTCTACCAGATACGAGACTATTTGCGCAACATCCGGTGAGGAAGCTATAGAAATATATAAAAAACAGCGTCCTAATATGATTCTATCAGATTTGAATATGCCAGGTATGTCTGGGTTCGAGCTTCAAAATACATTACAGGATATGTACTGTGAGCAGATACCTGTAATGTTTATGACAGCAGACAACAGTGATGATACTGAAAGTCAGGGCTTTGAAAATGGTGCAGTAGATTACATAAGAAAGCCATTTAGAGCAGATGTTCTTTTAAGAAGAGTGGAAAACATTCTTAAGAATGTGGAAAAGATTCAGGGATTAAAACGAGCAGCGGATACAGACCCGATGACAGGATTGCTTAACAAGGCATCATCTCAGTTTGAGATAGGTGAGGCAGCCAGCAAGACTCAGGGAATGCTTATGATGATCGATTTAGACAGCTTCAAGCTGGTAAACGATTTGTACGGACATGCCATGGGGGATAAGGTATTAATCCGATTTGCAGAGATAATAAAGTCAGCAGTTCGCTCTGCGGATATTGTAGGACGAATGGGTGGAGATGAATTTATCGCTTTTTGTCAGTATGTAACAGAGGAAGAGGTAGTTGCGGAAAAGACTAAATACATAAACGAAGAGCTGCTTAAATCTGCAAAGGAGTTTATGGGTGAGGATATGACTATTCCACTGGGGGCATCTATTGGTGCAGTTGCTGTCCCAGATGAAGGAACGGATTTCCTTACTCTTTATCAAAAGGCTGATAAGGCTTTATATAACGTCAAACAAAATGGAAAGCATGGCTTTACCATATATGGTGAACATCAGCACGAGCAGCTTAACGAGGATTCATCAGAAAACGGAATACAAAGAGAAATTGCCATATTGAGTGAGCGAAATCGTAATAAGGGTGCTATGGTGCTGCCTAACGAACAATTTAGACTAATCTACCAATTTCTTGCAAGAGCAGAGATTAATTACCATAGAGAAAATAAGCTAGCACTTTTTACTGTAAAGGAAAATGAAGGGGTACGTTTAAAAGATGAACCAGCTAAGCTTCTTATAGATGTTATGGCACAGTCGCTAAGAAGCAGTGATGTTGTAACTCAAAGAAGCAAAAATACTGTTGCTGTTATTTTGCTGGAGGCCAGCCCTGTGGATACTGGAGTAGTAATTGAAAGAATGCTTGGAAAGTGGAATGAAATCGACACAGGCTTGAGTATAACTTATGAGGTTGAGCAGATTGGATGAAAAAGTATTTCTTTCCTAAGACATTAATTCAAAAAATGTTATTTACCCTCATTATAATGGCTATTTATCTAATAGGAAGAGAATTGCCAATTTATGGGGTAAATTTGGATGCCTATGAATCTTTGCGGGGAAGTGCAGATGATTTGATAATGCAGACCATAGGTGGTGATAGATATAAGACTTCTATTCTTGCGCTTGGTATATCACCTTATATGTTCTCTACACTGTTTATACAGATGGCAGTGGCGCTTAAAAATGCTGACAGTAAATCCCATACATCACCTAAAAAGATTACAAGGGCTACACTTATATTAATGCTAATTTGGGCTATTATTCAGGCCTATTTCACAACAAGAGTAACATTTTATCTGTATGGAGAAGGGCTTCAGCTGATGCTTGCGAAGCTGATATCTATTGTACAGATGGTGACAGGAGCATTTGTGATTCTTTGGCTTGCCACAAGAAATGGTAAATATGGGATAGGTGGTCAGACCATCCTTATTTATGTAAATATTCTTGATAGTGTTGTAAACACTGTAAGGGATACTGCACTTAGAGATTTAAAGGTTATAGGAATCATATCGATTGCAGCAGTTTTGGTCACTATTATTTTTGAAAACACAGAATATAGAATTCCTATGCAGCGAATCTCTATTCACAATATTTATTCAGATAAAAACTATATTCCTATCAAGCTTAATCCTATTGGAATGATGCCTGTAATGTTTTCGTCGGCATTTTTTATGCTACCGGTGTACATATCTACAACACTAAATTCGCTGCTTCCCGATAACAAGTTTTTTGAATATTTGTATGATAATATGAACACGGAAGAGCCTTTAGGTATTGGAGTCTATATAGTTGTCCTATACGTAATTACGATAGTTTTTTCTTTTGTTTTTATCAGTCCAAAGAATTTGGCGGAGTCATTACAAAAATCAGGGGATAGTATAACAGGACTTAGGGCCGGAAAGAATACTAAGAGCTATATAAGTAAAAGAGTACTCATTATATCTATATTTTCAGCTACATTCATGGGACTGTTTTTGGGAATGCCATTGGTGCTACAGCTCAATGGCATGGTGCCAAAGGATGTAATGAGCTTGCCTTCTATCATGATAGCTTTGGCTAGTATTAACTGTAATCTTTACAGAGAGCTTAGGGCTGTTAAGGATTATGATGGCTATGTCCCGTTTATTTAGATAACTGATGTCAGTATGTGATTCGGAGATAAGAGATGCTTTATTTTATTCCAGCATGGTATCAATTAAATAACTTTAAAGAGCTAGAGCAGAACTGGTACACCCGCAGAATGCATACAGAGTTTGATGATACGGTAAAGCATGTGCAGATGTTTTATAGAAATGGAATTAAGGATATTAAGATACTGCTTTTAAGTCATACTCCAAATTTCAGACATTTTCTGCATAGGCAGGGAGTGTTTCATGCGCCGTATCTTTCTGTTTTTGATTCAATTCAGGAGGTTAGGGGAAAGAAGGCTGCGGTGTTTTCATTTCACAATTTGGCATGGCCTGATGGAATAGAATTTGTATACACTCCTTTTGTGGTAACTGCTTTTTTGAATGGGGAAATATATGCAAGGATTAACTTTGGTGAAGCTGGAAATGCTATCGAAGTAATCATGTATAAAGATAATGTAGTGGTTAGGAAAAATATTTATGACGATAGGGGCTTTGTTTCTGCCACAGAGATTTACGAGAACGGTGATATCGTATATACGGATTACCTTACAGATAAGGGCATAACTAAAATGAGAGTGTATGCTGGAGACGGGCGTGTAGAAATAAATGAAAAATGCAATACCTTTTTAGTTTTTAAGGATGATGAAATTACCCAAAGGAATTTTTTGAAAAATAAATATGATAGTCTTGCGGAAGTGATACTTGAGGTATTAAACGCGCATATTGATGAAAATAGCAATGATGATATTTTTTGTATTGCTATGCACGAGTTAAATGTATTAATAACAAGAGATTTAATTGAAAATAGAAAATCCATCCTATCATTTTATGGAGATAGATATAGGATGAAGGATCATGAGGATAATATCGATTTAGTTAAAAAGGCAAGCTATATAATTACAGATTCCGAGGCTACTACCCGCTATTTAAAAAGGGAAATGAAGGAGGAATTGACAAATATAGTAGATATTTCTCCGTATGATTCCAGAATGGATTTCGGTATTAGCGAGCAGCTGACAATACAAAAAATATTAGTACCAGTGGACGGCTTGCCAGATGACAGATTTAAAGAGTTGATGGTTAATCTTGCGGCATATCTTCAAACTAATGAGAATGCCATGGTACATATATTTACGAGAAATGCAAAATATGACTTGCCAGAGATTTTGATTAATAGAATTGCAGATATTATAGAGGCGGCAGGTTATGACAGGAGAATGGCGTTAAATGAGAAGTTGATAGATGAAACCGCTGAAAATGATGAATTAGATGAGGATGAAGAGGAAGATGAAATTCCTTTACGATTCTTTATAGAGCAATGTGTTGATGAACTGTCTGTAAGTAAATGTATAAGAGAACAAAGGATAATGATAGATATGCGACATAATCCTGATTTGTATTTGCAGATAAACTGCTTGAGCACTGCAATTCCCCAGATAGTCCGTAGGGAAACTCAATACATGCAAAATGGATATAACGGATTTGTGGTAAAGGAGTTTGAGCGTATTCCTGTGGCGCTGGATTATTTTTTAGGAAGCCTGGCAAACTGGAATCAGGCTAAGGTTCATTCATATGACTTAAGCCAAAATTTCACAACCAAGCGTCTGCTTGAAAAGTGGGAAATGGTGCGAAATAGCTTAGAAAATAAGGGATGAGTGGGATATGGATAAAGCAAGCTGGACAATATACTGGAATGAATATAGCTCAGATACATATTTATATGGCTCTGAGATTCAGTATTATGCAAGAAATAATGTGCATTTCAAAAATGAGCTAATGCCACCAGGCACTGTTATTAAGGAGTGGTATTCCATTACAAATTATCAGGCTCAAAGAATTGAGCCTGCTCTTCCAATTATAGATGGAGAAAGCAAGTATCGGATTAAGATTAATGTGGAAACTCCTGATTCAAAGGGGTGTTTGATTAGACTGGTATTTTTGGACAGATACGAAAGAGAAGCTGGGGATTTTACTATAAGAGGAAATGAGGCCAATTTTAGTTGTCCCCTTAAAACCTATAGTTATAAGATGCAGTTAATTAATGCTGGTATGACAGAGTTTACATATCATTCCATTACTATTGAGGAAGTAGGATGAAGATAGTAAAGACTAAGGCTATTGTAAAAAAGCTACAGAGGGAACTGAAGAAGGTAAAGGCTCTGAAGGATAGCATGGAGAAGCTTTCAGATGATGAGCTAAAAGGGTTGACTGAAAGCTTTAGATTAAGATATGAGCAGGGGGAATCCTTGGATAAAATCCTGCCAGAGGCCTTTGCGGCTATGTGTGAAGCCGACAAGAGGATTCTTGGAATGTATCCTTTTGATGTGCAAATACTAGCAGGAATTGCTTTGCACCAAGGCTATCTAGCAGAGATGAACACCGGGGAGGGCAAGACACTTACAGCTACTCTTCCTATGTACTTGAATGGATTGACGAGAAAAGGGGCAATACTTGTTACAAATAATGAGTATCTGGCTTTGAGAGATGCTGAGGAGATGGGGCCTGCTTATGAATTTATGGGCTTGACTATAAAGGCTGGTGTAAAGCGTGATGAAGCTGAGCGTTTTGAAAATGAAGAAAAAAAGGAAATATATGGGGCAGATATCGTATATACCACTCACTCAGCCTTAGGCTTTGATTATTTAATCAACAATCTGGTTAAATCAAAAGAGGACAGATTCCTTAGGCCATTTAACTACATAATCATAGATGAGGCAGATTCGGTACTTTTGGATAGTGCCAGCACACCTCTTGTTATTTCAGGTTCACCAAGAGTTCAGTCTAATCTGTATGAATCTGCAGATTTCTTTGTAAGGACCCTGAAGGAGGATGAGGATTATGAGGTGGAGGAAAAAAATGTATGGTTTACAGATAAGGGACTAACCTATGCAGAGGAATATTTTGGAATAGATAATATTTTCAATCCTAAGTATTTTGAAATCTATCGACATTTGGTGTTGGCTCTTCGTGCTCATAAAATCATAGAAAAGGGCACTGAGTACATGATCTCGGAAAGTGGGGAGGTGACCCTTATCGATGCCAGCTCGGGCCGAATGCTAAATGGTGTAAAGCTTAGAGGTGGCCAGCATCAGGCTCTTGAATGCAAAGAACAGGTGGAGATAACCCAGGAGAATCGTTCCATGGCATCCATTACCTACCAAAACTTCTTCTCAATGTTCCCTAAGATGAGCGGCATGAGTGGTACCATTTATGATGCAAAGGATGAGCTGTTTGAGGTGTATAAAAAAGAGGTTGTGGTTATTCCTACAAACAATCCAATTAAGAGAGTAGATTGTCCAGATTGGTATTTTAGCGACTCCTCTAAACAGTTTGAGGCTGCTATTCGATTGGCTGTGAAAAAGCATGAGACAGGCCAGCCTGTACTTATAGTGACCACCATGATTTCAGATACAGAAATCATATCTCATCTGCTGGTAAAGGAAGGAATTCCCCATTCGGTGCTTAATGCCAACAATGCCTTTTGGGAGGCAGATATTATTAAGGAGGCTGGGCAGCTTGGGGCTATGACTGTGGCAACATCCATGGCAGGTAGAGGTACTGATATCAAGCTTGGACCAGGAGTAAAAGAGCTAGGAGGTCTTGCTGTAATTGGTGTTGGCAGAATGCTTAATATTCGCGACGAAAGACAGGCGAGAGGTCGAGCCGGCAGACAGGGAGACCCAGGTTACAGCAGGTTTATAGTATCCCTAGAGGATGACATTGTGGAAAAGGGCACTGACCCTGCGAAGCTAAAAAAATACATAGATGGCAAGAAAAAAATCAGTGACTGGAGAGTTAAGCGAATAGTCAATAATGCTCAGCGAACCAATGAGGAAATGGGAAGCATCAACAGGAAAACCTCTAAGGATTATGATTTGGTGTTACAGCTTGAGCGAAAGCTTATTTACGATACCAGGGATATGTTACTTGATGGTGGAACTCTTGAAAACGAAAAAATCAAGAGTATTGCTGAGGAAAACATAGATGTATTTTTGAAGGAAAATAAGAATATATCATTGTCAGATTTGAATCGATATTTGCTTGACAATGTTTCTTATAGGATGGAAAAGGATACTAAATATGTAAATCTTAGAAACAAAAATGAAGTTAAGGCTTATGTGGTTGGCAGGGTAGAAAAATCCTTGCAGGAAAAAAGAGCTGCTATTGCATCAGAAAGCGGCATGAACGATTTCATTAGGGTATCTGCGCTATCTGCCATAGATGAAGCCTGGATAGAGCAGGTGGATTATTTGCAGCAGCTTCAGTCGGCTGTATCAGGACGAAGCAGCGCCCAGCGAAATCTTATGTATGAATATCATGGGGAAGCACTGGAATCCTTTAGGAAAATGGAGAACAGGATAAAGCAAAATATTATTAGAAATATACTTCTGTCGGAAGTGAGCATGGATAAGAAAAACAGATTACATATAATTCTTCCGTAAACAAGTAGCCTTGACGAAAGGAGTGACTATGATTTACAACTTCAACCTAGGCATAGGCTGGGCAAGCTCAGGTGTTGAATACGCCCAAAGCTACAGAGCAAAGGTTTTAAGAAATATAAATAAGCCTGCGAAGTTTATATTCTCTGATATGTTTCCAAGGGATAATCTTATCGACATGACTAGAAATATAGGCTTTGAGGATGATGAGATTATTTGGCTATATACGTTTTTTACTGATTATAAGCCTGGGCCTGTCACCTATACACTTAAGGATTTAGAAGAGAGCGTAGGTGATGAAAGCTATACGTATGAACGGGATGGAGGAATCGGAAAGCTTATTTTTGAAGGTGATAACAATTTTTATAGAATCTACTTCGTAAATGCGGATTGTGACTATGTACATAGGGTAGAAATGGTGTCCAGAAGATGCCTGGTTAGAAAGGATTATTTTATCTCAGGAAGGGTATTTTCAGAATACTATGCGCCACTTGATGGAAAGGCTCATATGTACCATCGAAGGTTTTTTAATCAGGATGGAAGCCTTGCATATGAAGAAATTAATGATGATAACAATATAATGTACAAATTCCCTGATAAGCTAATCTGTACGAAGCCTGAATTGATAGGGTACATGGTAAAAAGTCTTAATCTGACAAAGGATGACCTGGTAATAATAGATAGATCCACAGGACAGGGACAGGCTATTTTGGAAAATGCAGGGGAGGCCAAGGTTGGGATAGTTATCCATGCGGACCATTTTAGTGAAGGCGCAACTGATGATGACTATATACTTTGGAACAATTACTATGAATATGCATTTTCCATGCATGATTGTATTGATTTTTACATAACTGCAACTGAGGATCAAAGGCAGCTATTGATTAGTCAGTTTCAAACCTATATGAATGTGACACCTACCGTATATACGATACCAGTAGGGGCGTTGCCTGAGCTTAAGGTGCCTATTAAAGAAAGAAGGCCCCATTCGTTTATTACAGCATCCAGGCTTGCTACAGAAAAGCATGTGGATTGGCTGGTGGATGCAGTGGTAGAGGTTCATAAGGAAATAGAGGATATCACACTTGATATATATGGTAAAGGTGCAGCAGAAGAAGCTCTAAGGAAGCAGATAAATGAGCTTAAGGCTAATTCGTATATACGATTAATGGGGCAGCATAATCTTGAAGATGTGTATATGAATTATGAGGCCTATTTATCTGGCTCCACCAGCGAAGGCTTTGGACTTACCCTGATGGAGGCCATAGGCTCGGGGCTTCCTATCATAGGATTTGATGTAAGGTACGGTAATAAGAATTTTATTGATGATGGTAAGAACGGATACAAGATTCCTTACAATATCGGGATGGAAAAATCACGTAGGCAAGGTGCTATTGTAGAAGCAATTAAAAAGCTATTTCTGGAAGATGATTTGGAAAAAATGCATGAGCATTCTTACGAAAAGGCTAAGGAATACTTAGCCAGTGAGGTGGAGACAAAATGGAAAAATCTAACAGAGACAATATAGTATTATTGTTTGATTATTTTAATCTGGGAAGTAGAGATTTGCTTACCTCTTTTTTGAATGCAGGTTATCAGGTAAAGGCTGTATGTATCAACGATGAAGGCTTTTTGCCTGATAATGTGGAAAATGTATTTGAATATTTTTTAGGAAGTGCTTTTAAGAATGTTAAGCCCTCAAAGCCACTATATTTTAATCAGATTAAGGTCCCTAAATACTGGGAGATAAGTGGCAACAATTCAAATGGAACAATATGTGACAAAGCAAAAGTGAGAGGCAGAATCTTCTATACAGAGCCTAAAAATAAAAGGCTTGTGAAGGTGGTGGATTGGCTGGACGAGGATGGGGTTGTGAAAGCCAGCGACCACTACAACAAGTATGGAATCTGCTATGGTAGAACCATCTTTAATAAATTCGGAAAGAAAGTTAGCAAATCTTATTTTGATTCAAAGGGAAAAGAGATTATTGTTGAAAATTTTGTCACAGGAGATATCACTTTAAATTATCAGGGAATTACCAAAATATTTAAGAATCGAACAGAGTTTGTAATTTACTATATGAAGCTAAATGGGTTTGAGAATAAGGCAATTTATTTTAATTCTTTGTCCATTCCATTTTTTGTTTCTAATGCTTTGCCGGACAATGAAAATCGTAAATGCGATATATTGTTTTGGCAGGAGGAAATAGTAAAAGAGATACCGGGAAACATGCAGCTCATTTTGGATGGAAAGGCTCCTAGATGTAAAAGAATAATGGTGCAGAATAATCCATCTTATGAAAAGCTAAGCAAGGTTAAGGGTGTTGAAAATATAATATCTAAGCTGGGCTTCATCTACCCATTTGAAAGAAAGAATCTAGGTCGTAAGGAAGCCTTAATCTGTACTAACACACAGGAGGTTGAGAAGCTAAAGGAGATATTAGAAGCACTTCCTGAGGTGAAGTTTCATGTGGCTGCACTTACGGAAATGTCGGCTAAGCTTTTAGCACATGAAAAATACGACAATGCTATTTTGTATCCTAACATCAAAATGTCTACTCTAAACAGCTTGTTTGTCAGGTGCGATTTCTACTTAGATATCAATCATGAGGGGGAGATAGTAGACGCTACAAGACGAGCTTTTATACAAAACCAGTTAATTCTTGCATTTAATGAAACTTCTCATGGTGGAACTTATACAGCTTTATGTAATCGTTTTAGTTCAAAGGATTATAGTAAACTTGTCCATAGGATTAAGGAGGTACTCACAGATAAAGAAGAGTTGAAAAAAGCGCTGGAAACCCAGCAAGAATGGGCGTTAACGGCAAAGTCAGATGATTATGATTTTAATTAAATATGAAAACTAATGTCAGACAGTAGAGTTTTATGAAAAAAGTGCACAAAAAACTCTGCTGTTTTTTTACACTTTGTACAGCAACTTTTGTTTGATATGGGCAGTTAAGTGTGTTTAAATAGTAAAGGACCGTCTGAAACCCCGTTTAAACAGCGGTCTTAAGAATAAAGTTTTTTTTAGGAGGATTTTGTAATGGCTAACAAATGGGTTTATATGTTTAGCGAAGGTGACATGACTATGCGCAACCTTCTCGGAGGAAAGGGCGCTAACCTTGCAGAAATGACAAGTATTGGTCTTCCAGTACCACAGGGCTTCACAATCACAACAGAAGCATGTACACAGTATTATGAAGATGGTCGTAAGATTAACGATGAAATCATGGCTCAGGCTATGGAAGGTGTTAAGAAGATGGAAGAGATCAACGGCAAGAAGTTCGGAGATCTTAAGAATCCACTTTTAGTTTCAGTTCGTTCAGGTGCTCGTGCATCTATGCCAGGTATGATGGATACTATCCT
>JAGBJE010000293.1 GCA_017934625.1 Pseudobutyrivibrio sp.
ATGCCAAACGAACTGATTGAAAGTGCCTGCATCGACGGTGCCAGCATATATCAGATTTTCTTTAAGGTTTGTCTTCCACTTGGCAAGACAGGACTTTTCGTTACAGGACTTATGACCTTCGTAGGTAACTGGAACGAGCTATTACTTGCAATGGTATTTATATCCGACGATATGAAGAAAACACTTCCTGTTTCTCTTTCAAAATTCGTTGGACCTTATAATACAAACTACTCACAGATGTTTGCAGCCATCATAATCGCAATCATACCAACAATCGTGGTATACTGCGCTTTCTCTAATCAGATTGTAGATGGTTTAACAGCTGGAGCTGTTAAGGGATAAGGAATAAGAAGGGGCCCAGCTTGCTGGGAAGATTTCTTATTCCCACAGCGCACCCACTTTGCCGAAGGCAATTATAATGGTGCGCTTTCCCGCTAGCCTTATAGTGAGTAAATTATTAACAGGAGATTAAAAGAACATGAAAGCACAAAACAAACCCCTAATCACTGAACTTTTTACAGCAGACCCATCTGCTCACGTGTACGAGGACAAGATTTACATCTATCCTTCACACGACATTCCTCACAATGGTGAGGACAACGACAACGGTGATGAGTACCAAATGGAAGATTATCACATCTTCTCAATGGATGAAAACAGCGATGAGGTTACAGACCACGGCATGGTATTACATCAGACGCAAGTACCATGGGTTAGCACACAGATGTGGGCTCCAGACTGTGTCTTCAAAAACGACACATATCACCTGGTATTCCCTGCAAGAGATAAGGATGGAATCTTTAGACTTGGTATTGCAGATGGCAAGAAGCCTTACGGACCATTTACTCCAAGACCTAACTACATCAAGGGCAGCTTCAGTATTGACCCTTGCTCTTTCATCGATGATGACGGACAGGTTTACATTTACTTCGGCGGTCTTTGGGGCGGTCAGCTTGAAAAATATCGCACTGGCACATTTGATCCTAACGGCACAGAGCCAGCTAAGAATGAACATGCTGTATGGCCAAAGGTTGCACCAATGATGGATGACATGTCTGAATTTGCCAAAGCTCCAGCAGATGTAGTAATCCTTGATGAAAATGGCAATGAACTTCTTGCTGGTGATGAAGACAGAAGATACTTTGAAGACCCATGGATGCACAAGCATAATGGCAAGTACTACTTCTCTTACTCGACTGGTACTACACATTATATCGTATATGCAATATCAGATAATCCTTACGGACCATTTACATACCAGGGTCGCATCCTTGAGCCAGTACTTGGCTGGACTACACACCACTCTATTGTAGAGTATCATGGCAAGACTTATTTGTTCTATCATGATTGCGAGATTTCTGGTGGAATTAACCACAGAAGAAATGTGAAGTATTGTGAGCTTGAATATAATGCTGATGGTACTATTAAGACTATAACACCAGAGTATAAATAAAAAAGGCTTCTCCCTTCTAAGGGAGAAGCTGTCACCGCAGGTGACTGATGAGGGTCACCTTTATAAAACCCTCATCCGTCTGCTGCGCAGCCACCTTCCCCCTTAAAAAGGGGGAAGGCTTTTTTAGTTTTCAGATTCTTCCTCAGGCTTTTCATCCTCGCCTTCAGCTTCATCCTCGGATTCCTTCTCATCCTCATCCCCAGACTCTTCCTCAGTAATCTCAACCTCTAATCTACCACCATCCCAGGCATCATTTCCATCTGGGTCGATGGCGAAGGTTATTTCGTCATTCTGCTTAACCTCGTAGTGCTCGTCGAATGTAACTGTTCTCTCATCTGAGAAGTTGCCTTGAGTAACACCACCAAGCCATTTCTTTTCAACTCCGTTTAAGAAGATTCTCATGCAGGTTCCGTTTGCCTCTGGGTCTGCGCTGTTGGCAAACTTAGTGTAGCTTCCTTGAACTCTAATCTTGCCGTCTTTACCTACTACCCATTTGTATGCTGCATTCTTGCCATTGCCTGGCTCTACAAAGTCAGCCTTAAGCTCTGGCTTGCCGCCATTATAGTATCTGTTATTTTCGGCATCATATGGGAGTTTTTCAAAGTTCTTACCATCCCAATCGCAGGTGCCGTAGAACCATCCGTTTTCACCCTGCTCACCAAATGCATCCTTAAGTACAGTGTTGTTTTCTCTTTCCTCTACCACTTCAGGTTCTTTTTCATCTGCATCTTCAATAGTTACTTCAAGCTTACCGCCATCATAGCTATCATTTCCATCTGAATCGATGGCAAACATTACCACATCACCTGCGTGAACAAGATACTCTTCCTCAAAGCTCTTTACAATATCAGAAGAATAGTTGCCCTGAGTATCTCCGCCAATCCACTTCTTTTCTTCACCATTTATGAAGATTCTCATACATACACCGTTTGCTTCTGGATCAGCACTGTTGGCAAACTTAGTATAGCTTCCCTTTACATTGATTCGACCAGTTTCAGCTACTACCCACTGGTATGCTGCATTTCTGCCATTACCTGGCTCTACAAAATCAGCCTTAAGCTCTGGCTTGCCGTTGTTATAGTATCTGCCCATTTCAGCATCATATGTAAGTCGCTCGAAGTTAGCTCCGTTCCAATCGCACATTCCATAATACCAGCCATCAGAGCCTTGCTCTCCAAATGCTTCGTATAGATTTGTGTTATTGTCTCTAGCCTCTTCGCTAGGATCTTTTTCCTTGACCTCGTAAATGCTAGCTGAAAGTCTTCCTGCATCCCAGGCATTGTTTTCCTTGGCATCAATAACAAATGAAATCTTGTCGCCTCTAGCTACCTCAAGCTCTGTAAGCATAAATTCCAGCTTGTTATCATTGCCATCACCTGCAAATACATCTACATTCTCATCTAATAAAACATCATTATTCTTGTAAAGAAGGAATCTTACTCCATCTGGATAATCTGGATTAGAATCATTCTGTCCAAACTTTACATAATTTCCAATGATATCAATCTTGCCGTCCTCGTATGCAAGCCACTGATAGATTGCCGCCTTGTCCTTACCAGGATGAACGTAGTCCTTCTTCATCTCAAGGCCTTCATTCTTAGAAGACATGTAAGCTGTTCCATCAGCGTTTAGATATGTAAGTACCTTGGCATCAGCAGGTGTCTTGCCCTCTAGGAACCACCAACCGTCAGTGCCCTGCGCCATAGATGAAATTGCACCAAGAACTGTATTGTTAGTACGAACCTCATCACCTACAGTAGGTACGATTTCGTTGGAATCTGCAATATCGATATCGTATCTTCCACCATCCCAGGCGTTGTTCTTGTTGCAGCCTACATCAAATGTAAGGATGTCACCAGCCTTTACGTTCAGCTTAGTGATATTTATATCCTTCCTGTTCTCGTTCTTTGAGCCTCTTGGACAGGTAACTGTATCACTCAACAGCGTGCTATCGTTTAGATAAACTCCAATTGTAACACCATCTGGCCAATTCATATTTGGGTCTTCGTTTCCAAACTTTGTGTAAGAACCTGTAACATCAATCTGACCATCTGCTGCAACCACCCATTTGTACATTGCATGAGCATTAAGTCTTGGCTGTACAAAATCCTTCTTCACCTCAAGATTCTTCTGCTTGCGAGATTTGTAACCGCTTCCATCATCAGTTTTCTTAGTAAGGATTTCACTTCTCTTAATATCCCTACCTTCCAGATAGTACCAGCCGTTGCTTCCCTGCTCTCCAAAATCAAGAGCAAGATTTGCATAGTTCTTACCACTATTATTTACCATATTAGTAGATTTAAGCTCAGCATCTTCAATTACAAAAGAATAATTTCCACCATCATAGGCTGTGTTTTCTTTGCCATCTACCATCAGTGAAATGCAATCACCTGGCTTAACATACAAGCCGTTTACTGATAAATCCTTTTTGACCTCGCTACCTACCACAGGAGCAAACTGCTCTTTCTTAAGCACCTTATCATTTTTGAAAAGATATACATCAACACCATCTGGCCAATCAGGATTCTTGTCCTCATTCTTATGCTTTGTGTAATCAGCCAGGATATCTATGCAGCCTTCTTCATTGGCAACCCATTTTACGATTGCAGAACGTCCCTTATTTGCTGGCATGATATAATCACGCTTAATCTCTACACCATCGATTGTTGTATATTTATCATTATCCTTGTAGGTCTCCAGATTAACTGCAAAGCCTGGATCAAGATAATAGCCTGACTGATAGCAGAATCCATTAGCCCCCTGCTTTCCAAAATCCTCTTGGGCAGAAGCATTGTTTCCACGATTTCCACCAGTGTAGGTTACATCCTTTTCTGTCTTACCTACCATAGGGCTGATTCCCTTGATTGAGAATTCATACTTACCAGCATCATAAGCATTGTTATCCTTAGGATCTACCACCATTGTAATGAAATCATCCTTGGCAACATCTACAGATGCTACATCTAAGCGCTTTGTCACTTCCTTTAATCTATCTGGCGCAAACTCCTCTGTAATAAGAGGCTTGTCGTTATGGAAGATTGTAACAACTGTTCCATCTGGCCAATCAGGGTTCTTGTCTTCGTTCTTAAGCTTGGTGTATGCTGCATCGATTTTAATCTTACCAGTCTGAGCAACCTTCCACTTAATCACTGCCGATTTACCCTTGCCAGGATTTACGAAGTCTCTCTTAATTTCCAAATAGCTAGAATCGAAATATCTTTCCTCTTCCTTTTCAAAGTTCATCATGTTGTATGAATCGGTAGGCTCACTTGCGAAGCCATCCTGATAGAAGAATCCGTTCTTACCCTGCTCACCAAAATCGTATTTTGTATCAGCAAAATTCTGTCTGGTTTCTGTTTCATCTATGACAACATCAGCCTCTGTCTTAGCCCCTGTTCTATCGATGATATCGATGTCAAAGCAACCACCATCATATGAAGAATTGCCACCTGCATCTACAACAAAGTACAAATCATCAGCTGTTGTAACATTTAGATTTTTTTCTCTAAATGAAATCTCATTTTCACCCTTTTTAGGAGCAGCTACCCTCTTACTAAATAGCTTTTCGTCATCCTTGTAGACAGATACGATTACACCGTCTGGCCAGTCAGGATTGCCATCATTTTGCTCAAACTTTTTGTACTTTCCTCTTATTTCAATGGTGCCATCCACCGCTGGCTTCCAGCCGATGATTGCATTGTCGTTGATTGCTGGATGGATGAAATAATGACTCATCACAAGATTAGGTGATGTTACATTCATGTACTCCTCATCCTTTTCAGTAGAAACCAGCTTAGATGTCTTGCCGGACTTTCCATATCTATAAGTCCAACCATTCTGTCCCTGAGAACCAAAATCATCCTGCAAATTAGCGTTGTTATTTGTTCTAGCCAAATCATTTATAGCTGAAGGCTCCTTGGCATTCACATCATTGATTGACACGTACAAGGAACCGCCATCGTAGGCATTGTTCATATTAGGATCAACTATGAAGTATAAGCTTTCAAGCTCATTCACTGACAGATTAGAAAGCTCCTTTTCGATAACATTCTCGCTATCAGTTTCAACATCCACCTCATATCTGCCGATGGTCTCCTCGCCCTTGTACACATATATTGTGACACCGTCTGGATAAGATGGATTCTTGTCCATATTTACATTCTTAACATAGGTAAGATTAACATTTACCTCACCTGCCTTGGCAGCTCGCCACTCTAATATAGGAGCGGTGCCTTCTGCAGTGTGGATAAAATTTGATTTGATTTCCATTCCGGTTTTACCAAGCTGGGAATATTTTTCTCCATCAAAGTTTTCCATTCTCTTCGAAGCAGCTGGATTTGTTGCAGTGCCGTATCTGTAAAACCATCCATTATTTCCCTGCTCTCCAAAGTCAGCCACATTGAAGGCATTGTTGGTTCTGTTTTTATCATCTACAAATTCTGGCTCAACATAATCATCCGCCATGAAAGACTGTGGCCA
>JAGBJE010000294.1 GCA_017934625.1 Pseudobutyrivibrio sp.
ACAACTGAGAAGAAATATGATGATACTTATGGTCTATTTGTATCTTCAGAATTATCAGTTTCACTTAGTAATGAATTAGCAGACAATCTAACAATAGGCAGCATAAAAGAAGCTATTCTTGGCACCGAAAGAAAAGCAAACTATAGCTGGCAAGATGCCTATAATCAGTTCCTAAAAGTAGAGGACACAAAGGATGATGAAAAATATTCATTAGTCTACATTGATGGAGATGACATCCCAGAACTTATTAAAAATGAAAATGAGTGCATTGATATATACACTTTTAAAGATGGATTAGTTACACCTATTGCTATAGGCTTAGACTATTATGTAACAGGTGAAGAGCCATATCAGTATTCGTCACACAATAATTGGATTAAGCTGCATGATGAAGAGATTGGCTCAGATTACTACACAAACCAAATACAGTATTATTTTATTAAAGATAATGAGCTTGAAATGAGGTATTGCTTATCCTATGATTATGATAATACAGCTGATGAGGACAATGAGGCAAAAGAGAACTCTCTTATTGCCACAGTTAAGCCAACCGATTACACTAAGAACATCCCTGATGACGAAGTAATGTCTTTAATAGAAGATATAGAAGAAAATGAATTTGTTGATTTGGTTGGGAAGTATACGGCTAATGAACTGATTAAGATAATTTCAGACAAGTATTAATTGAGGAAACAAAATGAATTTAAAAGTATTAAAAACACTAGAATATGACAAGATTATAAATAGGCTGGCAGAGCTTGCTACCTGCGAGTCTGGTAAGAAGCGATGCTTAGAGCTTCTTCCAATTAACAACATAGACGATATTAAGGTGATGCAGCAGGAGACAGCCTGTGCCTTTAATCGTCTTGTAAAGTTTTCAGATGTAAGTGCCAGTGGTACTACAGATTTGCGTCCAAGCTTGGCTAGGCTTGACCTTGGCTCTACACTATCCATCGAGGAGATTCTTGCAGTGGCAAGCCTGCTAGAGGTTACTAAGCGAGTGAGTGCCTATGGCAAGCAGATGGAAGAGGAGGATGCTCTTACATTCTACTTTAATGGCTTATCTCCAGAGGTAGCCATCCTAAACGAAATCAGACGCTGCATCATTGATGAGGAGACTATCGCAGATGATGCCAGCACTGCCCTTTACGATATCCGTATGGGTATGAAGCGCACCAATGACAAGATTAAAAGCGTCATGAATTCCATGCTTAATAACAGCACTACAAGAGGCTATCTTCAGGAGCCAGTAGTTACAGTTCGTGGTGGAAGATTTTGTTTGCCAGTGCGTTCCGATTACAAATCAAGAGTGCCTGGTATGGTTCACGACCAGTCATCAACAGGAAGCACATTCTTCATTGAGCCTATGCAGGCGGTGGATTTGAACAACGAACTGAGAGAGCTTCAGGTTAGAGAGCAGGATGAGATTGCCCGAATTCTTGCAAACATTTCTAATAGAATAGCAGAAAGCTCAGAAGGCATAATTCGTAATTTCGAATTACTTACAGAGATAGATTTTATTCTTGCAAAGGGAAGATTTGCTATCGAATTAAACGCAAGTAATCCTGAGTTTAATGAGGATGGAATTATCAACCTTCGTGGCGCTCGCCATCCACTTCTTGACCCAAAGAAGGTAGTGGCAACAGATATTAAGCTAGGCGAGGATTATAACCTGCTTCTTGTAACAGGTCCTAACACTGGTGGTAAGACAGTATCCCTTAAGACTTGCGGTCTGCTTACACTTATGGCCCAGGCAGGACTCCATATCCCTGCAAAGGATCGCAGTCAGATAGCAGTGTTTGATGATGTTTATGCAGATATTGGTGACGAGCAGTCTATCGAGCAGTCGCTATCCACATTCTCATCTCACATGGTTAACATTGTCCACATTTTAGAGGCAATAAACAGTGGAAACTATAGCCATGAAACCGAGGAGCTTGTGGAAAAGAATACCAAGGATTTCGTTCATTCCAAGGTATTGCACGGAACTAATGAGCCGAACAAGGTACCACAATTCCTTATTCTTATAGATGAGCTTTGCGCCGGAACAGATCCAAAGGAAGGAGCAGCACTTGCCCAGTCTATTCTTGATAGACTTCACACATTAGATGTGCGCACAATGGCAACCACTCACTACAGCGAGCTGAAGGTGTACGCCCTTTCAACAGATGGAGTTGAGAATGCATCCTGCGAGTTCTCACTTGAGACATTAAGCCCTACATATCATTTGATTATTGGTGTTCCAGGAAAGTCCAATGCTTTTGCTATTTCATCAAAGCTTGGCATTCCAACAGATTTAATAGAGGATGCCAAGGGACGTCTTTCAGAAAACGATAAATCCTTCGAGGATTTGATGGTAGACCTTGAGCAGAAGCGTCATCAGGTGGAAAAGGATGCAGCAGAGGCTGCGGCAGCACTTAAGGAAGCTGAGGCTAAGCTTGCAAATGCCACAGCAAAGGAAGAAAAGATTAAATCACAGCGTGAGGAGCTTATCCGTCAGGCTCATGAGGATGCAGCAGCAATCCTTCAGGAGGCAAAGGATATCGCTGACGAAACAATCCGTGACTTTAATAAATTTGGCAAGGGCGGCGGAAACATCTCTGCTATGGAAGCGAAGCGTGCCGCACTTGGTAAGGGCGTAAACAAAGCTAAGAGCAAGGCCAAGGAAAAGGTAGAGGTTCAGGAGAATACTAATGTCCCTACAGACCTTCATGTGGGCGACAAGGTTAAGGTACTTTCAATGAATCTTACTGGTAACGTATGCTCTAAGCCAAATGCCAAGGGCGATGTGATGGTGCAGATGGGTATCATGAAATCCACTGTAAACATCAAGGATTTGGTGCTTATCGAAGAGGAAGACAAGTTCGTTCCAAAAAAGGGTACTCGTGTTAAGAACATGACCTATGGCGGCTTCAACAAATCAGCATCTATCTCTCCAGAGATTAATCTGTTAGGCTGCACTGTTGACGAAGGAATTGCGAAGCTTGAAAAGTATCTTGATGATGCCTACATCAGCCACCTTACATCAGTTAGAGTTGTCCATGGTAAGGGGACTGGCGCCCTTCGAAAGGGCGTGCAGCAGTATCTTCGTAAATGTAAGAATGTAGCAGAGTTTCACTTAGGAGAATTCGGCGAAGGAGATGCTGGTGTAACAATCGTAACATTCAAATAAATGACAGTAGAGGATTGCAATGTTATTTAATTCATATATATTTATATTTTGCTTTTTACCAATATGTTTAATAGGATATTTCCTGCTGAACAAAACTGGAAATTACAGGCTTGGCCATGGATTTTTGCTAGGTATGTCCCTCTGGTTTTATGGATATTTTAATCCTAGCTATTTGCTGATTATAGTGGCATCAGTGTTCATCAATTATCTGATATACAAATGGATGAAGAGATTGCAACAAAAGACGCTCTTAGAGGCAGCTACAGAAAATCCTGAGCTTGATATCCTGCCAGTTTCATCTGTGGGTAGATTGAAATGCAGCAAGCCAGTGATGATTCTTGGAGTAGCTATTAACCTTGGAATAATCTTCTATTTCAAGTACATGGATTTCTTCATTGAAAACGTAAATACGATAGCAAAAACTGACTGGCCACTTATGCATATAGTATTACCACTTGGAATCAGCTTTTTTACCTTCCAGCAGATATCCTTCATTGTGGATACCTACAGAGGAGAGGTGCCGGATTATGGCTTCCTTACCTATGCCTGCTATGTGACATTTTTCCCACAACTGGTGGCAGGTCCTATCGTTACCCATGATGAATTGATTCCACAGCTTAAGGATGTTAAGAAGAAATCTGTAAACTGGGATAACATGGCGAAGGGTTTTTACATGTTTGCCATGGGACTCGGTAAAAAGGTGTTGCTTGCAGATGTGTTTGGAGTTGCAGTGAACTGGGGCTTTGAGGATGTGGCATCACTTAAGGCTACCAACGCAATTCTTGTAATGATTGCATATTATTTCCAGCTGTATTTTGATTTCAGCGGATATTGTGATATGGCCATGGGACTTGGCAAGATGCTTAATATCGATTTGCCAGTGAATTTTGACAGTCCATACAAATGCTTTAACATTGCTGATTTTTGGAACAGATGGCATGTGACCTTAGGTCGATTCTTTACCAGATACGTGTATATTCCACTTGGTGGAAATCGTAAGGGAAAGGTAAGAACCTATGTTAATATTTTCATAGTATTTTTACTTAGTGGATTTTGGCACGGTGCTGCATGGACATTTGTAATTTGGTCGGTGCTCAATGGTATTTTTGTAATCATCACTAGAATGTTTAAAAAGAAATTTGATGACATGCACCCAGCTCTTGGTTGGATGATTACACAGGCATTTTTCGCAGTGTCATTAGTATTCTTTAGAGCTAACACAATCAATGATGCAATAGATTTTATCAAGCAGATTATGTATGTGGATTTCACCAACATCGATGTGCACATACTTTATGCCTTCCAGACACCGGCACTTAAGTATTTCCTGGATGGAACACCGGTGACACATTCCCTGCCATTTATTTATGTGGGAATGTATTATTTCCTGGCGTTGTTTATAGTGCTAGGTTTCCGTAACTCACATCAGCTTGCGGCAACATTTAAGCCAACAGTTAAGAGCATTCTTTGGACTGCGGCACTTATTGCAGCCAGCGTTATGTCATTGTCAGGAATAAGCACATTCTTGTATTTCAATTTTTAGATATTGAACACTTTCTCGAAAATGAGTATGATAAAAACAGAGAGTTCAGTAAATCAGGATTCTTGAAAAGCATATGTTTTTCAAGAATCTATGACTTCTTGTGGGCTACTTAGGGAAAAAGCCCACAAGAATCTGTATTATGGGGAGATATTATGAATGAGAAGGTGAGCAAGCTAAAGGCTGTCATGGAGCAGCGTATTGTGGGAAAAGGCGATGTGATTGACAAGCTAATCACAGCCCTGTTGGCTGAAGGACATGTGCTTTTAGAGGATGTGCCAGGTGTGGGCAAAACCACACTTGCAAAGACTTTAGCAGATGCTATGTCACTGTCATTTGCCAGGATACAATGCACGCCTGATACCACGCCGTCAGACATTACGGGATTATCAATATACAATGCCAGCACCGGCACATTTCAGACCGTGCCTGGCCCGGTTATTAACAATATAGTTCTTGTGGACGAATTAAACAGAACATCTCCTAAGACACAGTCGGCTCTTTTAGAGGTAATGGAAGAACTGGTGGTAACTATCGATGGTAAACAAATCTCAGTGCCTAAGCCTTTCATGGTAATCGGCACCCAAAACCCTGCCCAGATGGCAGGAACTTATCCCATTCCAGAATCACAACTTGATAGATTTATGATGAAATTATCTGTAGGATATCCTAATACATCAGCATCAGAGGATATGGCAAAACGCTTTTTAGAGGGAAGCCTTCACAGCCAGACTGTAGCTGTTATTACAGGTGATGATGTAAGTGAAATGCGCAAGCAGGTAAAGAAAGTGTCTGTCCATGAGAAGCTTACGGGCTATGCTGTAGAGCTTGTGGAAGCAACAAGAACCTTTCCAGAGATTAAATGCGGCGCATCTTCTAGAGCACTGCTTGCACTTCTTCGCTGTGGACAGGCTATTGCATTTTTAGATGACAGAGATTACTGCGTCCCAGAAGACATTGCAAAGGCAGGGGAGCTTACATTATCTCACCGAATCATCCTTAGCACCGAGGCTAAAATGAATCATATTACTGGAAGAGATTTAGTAGAGCAAATCTTAGGACAGGTGAAGGTTTCATGAAGGTGGAAATCAGAAAATGGAGGATAGCCATATATGGGCTGGCTTTAGTGGCTAGCGTGGTTTTTGTAAGCTTTTTTGGAGGACCATTGCCTTACGTGTTGATGTATGCAATGGTGTTGCTTCTTCCAGTTTCTATCGTATATACGATAATTAATTACATGAATCTTAAGGTGTATCAGGAAATCGACACCGTAAAGGTGACTAAGGGAGAGCTGCATAATTATAGAGCTACCATTGAAAATGCCTTTATTTTTCCTGTTTATAAGCTTGGCATATATCTATATGAAGATAGATGCATTATGGAAAATCTGACGGGGGATTTAGTTTATTCTCTTAATTCAAAAGAAAAGATTGAACTTAGGTCAGAAATAAAGTGTAAATATGCCGGAGCTTATGACATTGGAATAGAAAAAATATCCTTGGAGGACCCATTTGGGATTTACAAGGTGATACTTGATGTGCCGTATAAATTCAGGGCGGTGGTGAGCCCTCAGATAACAGATATGGCTAGCAAGGCCATAGAGATTGAAAACATTTTCAATAACAGAGGCCTTAGCAGCGATAATCTTGTTCAAGAGATTCCTGGAAGTGATATCAGGCCGTACGTAGCTGGGGATAGCCTTCATTCTATTAACTGGAAGGTGTCTGCCAAGGTAGGGGATATTATGGTGCGAATTCCAGATAACATGGAGCGGCAGACAGTTACCATGCTACTTCTTGCGGATGAAAAGGAAGAGGACAAATATACCATTACTGCATTAAAGCGCAGGGATTATTTTCTGGAATTCATTGTATCTGCAGCATGGTATTTTGCCAGTGAGGATATGCCGGTTAAGTTCATCTATCCAGCCGGAAGAATATGCATTTTTTTGGTAGATTCCAAAAGGAGCTTTTCGGAGTTTTATAACATTGTTGCAGATGGTATTTTTTATAATTCACCTGGGGTTTATAAGGATTTGAAGAATACATTAAATAATCAGGGGAAGGGTGTCTATGGGGAAGATACTTGGATTGTTGTTACGGAAAATCCAAAGGAGAATGAAGAATTCTGTAGGATTTATTAGAGATATTAGGACTGCGATTTTTGTTTTTATCATCTCTGTTATAGGGGTGGAAGTGTGCCTGCTTGGTGGCTTTAGCGAAGCTATAGGTGTAGCTGATTTAGAAAGAAACAGCTTTGTAATCTGCACCACTTTATTTTATCTTTTGTTTTGCCTCGTCGGGTATATGATTAATCTATTTGAAGATGGAAAAATGGCCATAGTGCTGTCAACTATTGTGGCACTTCCTCTTGGGGTACTGCTTTTTAGGTATCATCGTATAGCTTTGCTTTTAGCACTGATAATAGCTGTCGGCCTTAGGCTCATCCTTGGACTGATATCATGGCAACAGCAGCTTATTAAATACAGCATATTTTTAATTGGCGGTGTAGCTGTTTTTTTATGGTATTTTTACGATTGCTTTGAAACTGTAAATACGGTAAATCGTATACTGTTTGCAGCCATAATCGTTATATCCTTATCATCAATTCAACAAATCCTGGTGGAGAAAAACAAAGGGGAATTTCCATTTCATTTCTTTCTATTGCTATGTCTTTTTATCATAATAATCCCAGTAAAACCAAAGCCAGTAGATTGGAGCAGGGTACAGTCTCTGGCAGGCAAATTAGCAGATGCATCTGATAACGTGGCATATTATTTTTCAGGCATCTATGATAATGGCAACTATGATACGGGCTACAGCAACCTGCAGGTCAACGGTGGTAAGGTGAAAAAGTCAAACAAAAATCAACTGGTTCTTACCACATCCCAAATGCCATATATCGTATATACGGATTCAACTACTGGCAAGCAGATGAAGGGCCGAAAGGTTCTTTATTTGCAGGGACAGCAAGGTGTTGATAACAGGCAGCTAGTAGAGTTTTTGCAGTTTCTCTATAATCATAATGTGGATAGAAGTAAGGCTGGCATTTTCTCGCAGATATCAAAGCTTTCTGTTGAATACGTGTATCTGACCACAGGTGATGAGATAGTTCCTAGAGGGGTGATTTCCCTTAAAGCATCAGGTGGAGAAATCCATAAGAAGGGATACAAGGAGGATACCATCTATTTAGATATAGATTATGGCAGCCCGGTATTTATGCAGCTTTGCGAAGATAAAGCCGCGGATAATCCTGCGCTTTCCTATGAGCAGTTGTGTAAATATACAAATGAATTATACAGGGTGGATTTATCAGAAATAATAAGCAAGCAGGAGTATGAGGCAGCTCTTTTAGATGATGATTTATCAGAGTTTGAAGCACTTCCTAAGGATGATAAAAATCTACATGACCTTGCAATGAAAATAACAAAGCTTGCAGACAATGACTATGATAAGTGCAGGCTTATCGAAGGATATCTTAGACAATATCCATATACCACAGATGCAGTAGGTGGCTATGATAAGCAGTCCACCATGGCAACTGCAGATGGCATGGGAGATATTGCGGGCAGGTTTTTGTTTGATACTAAGGAAGGCTATTGTGTTCATTTTACCTCATCTATGGTTATGCTACTCAGGGAAGCAGGAATCCCGGCAAGGGCTATGTCTGGCTTTAGATATTTGTACCCTTATGAAAGGCAGAAAGAATACAAGGTGCAGGCTAACTGCGCTCACCTGTGGCCGGAGGCGTATATAGATGGACTGGGGTGGATTCCCTTCGAACCTACCAGCGCTTATTACAGCAGCGAGGAAGTAACCTGGCATCGCGCTGAGGGAAAATCATCAGTGGATAACGGTGATATGCTGGAATCATTGGTACAGATAGCACCAGAAATTCCAGCAGATGAAAAAGCAGATTCCAAGAAAGTGGATAAGGGATTTGTGGTTACGGTGGTGGCGATAATTGTTTTATCCATTGCTGCATTAATAGGATTTGCTATAGCCATTACAGTATTAATCAGGTATGTGAAATACAAGCATGCATCATTGGATGAAAGATTAATCATGGATGTGGAAAGCATCAAGCTTCAATTGGTAAAAAATGCTGCTTCACAAATAGAGGACAGAGGGCTGCTATCCGATTATCTTGCGTTGGTAGCCGATGGCCTTAAACCAGAGGTGCAGCACAGCTTTAATTTGTATTACAAGGTTTTGTATGGAGGTAAAACCGGCACAATCACCAGGGAAGACAGCATACGAACTCATCAACTTGTGGAAGCTATTAGTAAATCATAGGACAAAATGTGTTATACTGTAGTCTATGAAAAACGAGAAGAATAAAAATGCTAAAAATTGGTTAATAGGAATGATGGCGGTGATGCTGACCCTTTTGGTAGCCCAAGCCGCTGTCATTTGTGTAGTGGATCCATATTTTCATTATCATAAGCCTTTGAAGGGGCTGTATTACACCCTGGATAATGAGCGCAGCCAAAACGATGGCATCATTCGCCATTTCAATTATGATGCAATGATTATTGGCACATCCATGGCGGAGAATTTTAAGACAAGTGAACTGGATGAACTGTTTGGCGTGAACTCCATCAAGGTGCCATTTGCAGGCGGCACATATAAGGAGCTGAATGATAATATCGCAAAGGCGATAAAGTACAATCCTGATTTGAAGCTGGTGGTACGCCCACTTGATTACGCATATCTTATGGATGACAAGGACAGAATCAGAAATGACTTAGGCTCATACCCAGATTATCTATACGATAACAACCCATTCAATGATGTGAAATATTTCTTTAATAAGGATATTTTGTTTAGCATCTGTTTTCCTATGTTAGAGGATGCAAAGGCTGGCAAGGAAGGCGGGATCACATCCTTTGACGATTACGCCAATTGGATGAATGATGCTGATACCAGGTTTGGGGCGAAAGTGGTGCTTGGAGACAGAACAGAGTACAAGGAGCCTCAGGAGATTCAGCCATTTGTGGACGAGGTAAAGCAGATGGTGGCTGATAACATCAATCAGAATGTGGTAGAGCTTGCCAAGGCAAATCCTGAGGTGGAATTCTATTACTATGTCACACCATATTCTATTGCTTGGTGGGGCTCTCAAAAGGAGCTTGGAACAGTGGATAGATTTATATCTGCAGAGGAATATGCTATCTCACTGATGTTAGAGTGTGATAACATCCACCTGTATTCTTTCAACACGGAATTCGATATGATCTGCGACCTGGATAACTATAGCGATGAATGTCATCATGGTGATTGGATAAATTCCCAAATCTTAGGCTGGCTATATTCAGGCACCGATGAGCTTACAAAGGATAATTACAAAGAGTATATTCAGATGGAAAGGGAGTTTTATAATAGCTACGATTATGAGTCGCTATTGGGGAGCAACTAAGTATGACTGAGATAAAAAATATACATAAATCTTATGGTAAGAAGAAGGTTCTCGCTGGGGTGGATTTTACTGTGGAGCCGGGTGAGATTGTGGGAATCCTGGGGGCAAATGGCAGTGGCAAGAGCACACTTCTTACAATACTTGCAGGTTTACAAAAGTGTGACGCAGGCTTTTTTAACATGGATGGGAAGAATCTGTTAAAGGATACAAAGCTACGAAATCAACTGGTGGCATATGTGCCACAGGAGATGCCGCTTATCAATGAGCTTACTGCATGGGATAACCTGAGAATGTGGTACAGCACTGACAGGCTAAAGCGGGAGCTTGATTCAGGAGTGCTAAAGCTGCTTGGGATTGATCAGTTTATCAAGGTGCCTGTGCATCAGATGTCTGGTGGTATGAAAAAGCGCTTGTGTCTGGCCTGCGCCATGAACACGAACCCTAAGCTAATGCTTTTGGATGAGCCAACAGGTTCACTTGATCTGGTGTGCAAGGAAAAGATATACAATTATTTGGAGCGCTACAAGAACGAAGATGGTTCCGTGATAATAGCCACACATGAGGTACAGGAGATTGAACTATGCGATAAGTGCTATATCCTAAAGGATGGTGGGCTTGTAGATTATAAATACGATGGGGATATTCCACATTTGATTGGAAGATTGTAATGTTATGAATGGGTTTAGGGATTATTTACTAATTCAATATAAGAGGATTTTTAAATTGCTGCCAGGCATCATATTAATGATTGCCCTGGTGGCTATTTTGCTATCAGCAGCTTTATTTGCACTGCTTAATAGTGACTCATACAAATCAGAACAGATGCGATACAAGCTTGGTCTTGTAGGTAGCACGGACAATGAGCTGATTGACCTGGGTGTGCACCTGCTTGAAACTGAGGATGACATGCAATATGTATTGGAATTGGTACAGTATGAGGATGAAGCTGAGGCAAAGGCAGCACTTAGAAGCGCAGATATATCTGCCTATATCGTAATTACGGATGAGTTTGCAGATGCAGTGGATGCCATGACAAATGATGCAAAGCTTACATACTATGCCACCTCAGGGCAAAAGGGCATATCAAATGTAATGATGGATGAGATAGCACTTGTTGCAACCAACATCATTGTGCCATCGGAAAAAGGTATCTGCACCCTGCGAGACATTATGGCTCGGGAAGGCTATGACAAAGCTGATACTTACATGACGGTGTACGAAATCTTCATGGCTTATGTAAATACTATGATGCTACGAGGTGAGATTTCCACTGTAACTGAGCTTGGCATATCAGACGGGCTTACAACACCACAGTACTATTTTGTAAGCTTGCTATTATTTTTCCTTTTGCTAATGACTATGTGCTTTGTAGCTTATTTCATTGGTATTAATCATGCACAGCACAAATTCTTTTCTTCCAAAGGGATAACGGCATTGCAGCAGGTGCTGGGAGAATACATACCATTTCTTACTGTTAATATAATTGTAGCACTGCTAGTGGCAGGTCTTGCTAAGCTAACTGGCTTGGGTGATTTTATCGGAGTGGATATTGACAGTGGATTTGTGCTAAGAATAGTTGTTATAGAAGCACTGTTTACTGGACTAGCTTTCTTGTTATACGAAATCCTAGAAGGCATAATAAACAAAGTGTTAGTGACATTTTTGCTGTACATAGCAGGCGCCTACGCTTCTGGCTACTTTTATCCTAGGAGCATTTTGCCTGAAATGATGCAGCAGTTAGGCCAGTGGCTTCCTACAGGCCTCGCCTTCGATTTTCTAGGCAGTGTTGTTACAGGCGAAAGCGGAGCATTTGCTATGGCGCTTATGCTTATCTATGTGGTTATTTTTGTGGGGGCTTCGGTACTTATTAGACGAAGGTATTAATTAATTGAGGCATATCTAGGATAGACGTGAGGATAGAGATATTTATTGGACATAAGATTTATGGTGAGTTCTAAGCTAAGTGTTTTTATAGCTCTCATAAAAAAACACTTATCACAATTTTAAAAAAGTTAAGTGGAATAAGAATTATATGGAAAAAAAACGCACTATTTTCAGGCTAAGTTAAGTGATTGCATGGCTATGTAATAAAACACTTATATAATAGTTAAGTGTAATTTGTTTATAGTCTTAATGCACTTAACTAGGGGCTGAAATAGTAAGCTTTTTAAGATATTCAGTGAAATCCACTTAACTTTTCAAAAAAGGTGATAAGTGTTTTACGATGACATTGAAATAACACTTATATTATTTAAGTGGATTTTATAATTCTATTAATCTCACTTAAAATCTGAAAAGTGAGTTAAGTGAGGACAATGAAAATTAATCTTTCACTTAAGAAAGACTAAATGATTTTAATTATATTTAAGTGAATTGGCGAAACGCAGATTTTCACTTAACAAAGGCAAGGTTTTTAGTTAAGTGAAAAAGTATTTTTTTAAAATACACTTAAGTTACCACTTTTGCAGTGTATGTAATGTGTTGGAGATAGAATATCAAAAATTTTATACTTGGAGAGGACAATGATTCTTACAAAATATATGTTGCTTTTGAAGCGATTGTTTAAAAAGAAAAGTTATATGGTGATGTTGGCTATGGTGCCACTGCTAGTACTGGCGCTGAAGGAGGTAAGCCATGGTGATGCCGGGCTAATGACAATAGGCGTTTATATTCCAGGGGATGATTATTCCAGCAATGACTTAAGGGAAAGCATAGAAGACGAACCAGGTAGCTTTAAGTATATCTTCTATAATGACAGGGATAAACTTATAGAAGATGTAAAGTGCCAGCAGCTTTCTGAAGGGTGGATATGTCCTGATAATTTAGATAAGTCTGTGGAAAGCATTGTATCAACAGGGCAGACTGATAGCAAAATAGAAATAGTAATCAGGGAACAGGGATTATCCCACCTGCTTAGCAGAGAGGTGTTAAATAGCAGAATGTACCAAAGCCTGGCGAGGCAGATGGCATCATCCTATATCTCAGACAAGCTGTACAAAGGTAGCCAATCCAAAGAACAGAATGAAAAAATCCTAAATACCTTTGATAGCTATGAAATAAACGGTAATCTCTTTGAAATGGGCTACCTGGATGATACTAAGCCCCAAAACAATAATGATACAAACTACATTATGATGCCACTAAGAGGCATGCTAGCCCTGTGGCTGCTAACCTTATCTATCGCGGCATCCATGTATTATTTGGAAGATGAAAAAAATGGATTATTCATTTGGTGGAAACCCCGTTTCAGACTGATAAGAGACTTTTTATATTATCTGGTAATAATGGCAATCCCTACAATTATGGTTATAGTTGGCTTAAGATTTGGAGGTGTTAGCACCAGCCTACATAGGGAGATACTGTCAATTACTATTTACGATTTTGCCTTAATTTGTCTGGCAAACATTCTGCGTGAAACAATTGGTACAATAAAGGGCCTTGGCATAATAATGCCAGTATTAATTATGGCATCAGCCCTGCTGTCCCCTGTGTTTGTAGATTTTAAAGAGAGTAGAATACTACAAAACCTATGCCCTACATTTCACTATTTGAATAGTATCAATGACGCATATTATCTTAAAACATTAATATTGTTTACCATTATACTAGTAATAATGTACATTATGATTCGATTAATTATTCGAAGGTGAGTACTATCTTCTGTACTCCCTCGGTGTCTTACTATATTTCTTTTTAAACTGCCTGTTAAAATGAGATAGATTTTCGAAGCCTACCTGCTGAGATATATCAAGCACGGAATCCTCAGTGGAGAGGAGCAAGCGGGCTGCCATGGAAAGCCTGTAGTCGTTAAGGTATGTTACGAAGCTGACCCCGAAGGCTTCCTTAAAAAATCGCATAAAATGAGATTCAGAAAATCCGGCAAGCTTTGCCATTTCATCAACAGTGGTAGGTTCTCCATAGTGGAGTTCTACGTGTTTGATGACTGGCTTTAGCTTGTCTATTTTTTTCTTGGTAGATGTATCAATATGTTGCTCGTAAATAGTAACCAGATTAAAAAGCAGCAGATACATATTCCCCTTTATGGCCAGACCCCAGGCACCTTCACGGTGGCTGGAAATGTTGTCATTGCTATCAAGATATCTTTTGATGCTTTCATACCCGGTAACACCAGGCTTGAATATAGCAGGAATGGCAACGGTACTTTCAAAAAAAGGTAATAGAAAACTATCATAAAAATCATCTAGAGTCGACGCAAACATTTTAGAATCAAAAATAATGTTTTCATATTCCATGGATTCATTTTCAAATTGATATATGCCGTGAACTCTACTAGGTAGAATAAAGGCAATATCCCCAGCGCTTACTGTATGCTCAGCTCCGTCAATGACAATGATGCCACAGCCCTTTTTAATATAGATGAACTCTGCATCCTCATGCCAGTGCAATGGCACACTCTCAAAATCCAAAGGAATGGTGCAAGGGTATGTGTTGTATGGAATATTGTAGTCAAAGTGACTTTTATTCTCATGTATTGCCTGGTATTCGTTAATATTGATCATGGGGCGCCTCCTTTTATCATGATAGAATAGTATCACTTTTTAGTGGTATAAGGCAAGTAAAACGTCTGTCATGAGCATTATAATGTCATTAACGTATTGATAATAAATTGTGAAATGTGAACACAACCTTGGCAAGCGCGAGGAGGAAGGCTCCATGTAGTTAAGGAGGGACCCCGAAGGGGAGGTTCCCTTGACTGCAATGGAAGGTGGCCTCCGGGAGCACGGAGCACTTGGAACACATTTCACCTCACATTACATTAGGAGGATAACATGACAGCAAACGAATACATCAAGGTGCGCTTCGGCCGCCACATGGACCAGTGTACAAACGAGGAAATCTACATCGGATTACTCGAGTACGTAAAGGATCAGGCAAAGAATAAGGAAATCGCAGGGGGCAAGAAGAAGCTCTACTACATCAGTGCAGAGTTCCTTATCGGAAAGCTTCTTTCAAATAACCTTATTAACCTGGGACTTTATGACGAGGTAAAGTCAGAGCTTGAGGCTTGCGGAAAGTCACTTGCAGAGATTGAGGAAATCGAGGTAGAGCCTTCACTTGGAAACGGTGGTTTGGGACGTCTTGCTGCATGCTTCCTTGATTCAATCGCAACACTTGGACTTAATGGTGATGGCGTAGGTCTTGCATATCACATGGGTCTTTTTAAGCAGGTGTTTAAGGATAATCTTCAGACAGAAGAGCCAAACCCATGGATGAGACATCACAGCTGGATGACACCTACAGAGAGAACATACCGTGTTGATTTTGGTGGCTTCAACGTAACCAGCCGCATGTATGATATTGATGTAACAGGATATGATTCAGTTACAACAAAGCTTCATCTTTTCGATGTTGATACAGTAGATGAGAGCATAATCACAGATGGAATCAACTTTGATAAGAGCGAGTTTAAAAAGAATCTTACACTTTTCCTTTATCCAGATGATTCTGACGATAACGGTAGACTTCTTAGAGTATATCAGCAGTATTTCATGGTAAGTAATGCTGCACAGCTTATTTTAGATGAAGCAGTAGAGAAGGGTTCTAACCTTCACGACCTTGCAGATTATGCTGTAATCCAGATTAATGATACACACCCATCTATGGTAATCCCTGAGCTTGTCAGATTGCTTCAGATTAGAGGAATCAAGATGGATGAGGCTATTGATATTGTTTCAAAGTGCTGCGCTTACACAAATCATACTATCCTTGCAGAGGCACTTGAGAAGTGGCCTATCGACTTTATGATGAAGGCTGTGCCACAGCTTATGCCAATCATCCGTGAGCTTCATAACAGAATCCATATCAAGTATAACAATCCTGAAGTGGATATCATCAAGGATGGTCTTGTACACATGGCACACATGGATATCCATTATGGTATCTCTATCAATGGTGTTGCTGCCCTTCACACAGAGATTCTTAAGGATACTGAGCTTAACGCATTCTACAAGCTCTATCCAGAGAAGTTCAACAACAAGACAAACGGTATCACATTCCGTAGATGGTTGCTTTACAGTAATCCTGAGCTTTCTAAGCTTATCGAGGAGCTTATTGGACCTGGATTTAAGAAGGATGCAACTGAGCTTAAGAAGCTTGAGCAGTTCATGAATGATGATGCTGTTGTTCAGAGATTCTTAGACGTTAAGAACACAAGAAAGACAGTTCTCAAGAACTACCTTGCAAAGACACAGGGAATCAACATCGACGACAACAGTGTTTACGATATTCAGATTAAGAGACTTCACGAATACAAGCGCCAGCAGATGAACGCTCTTTATGTAATCAACAAGTATTTTGAGATTAAGGAAGGCAAGAAGCCAGCCCGCCCAATCACTGTAATCTTTGGTGCAAAGGCAGCTCCAGCTTACGTAATCGCTAAGGATATTATTCACCTTATCCTTTGCTTGTCAGAGATTATCGATAATGATCCAGAGGTAAGCCCATATCTCAAGGTTGTTATGGTAGAAAACTACAATGTAACACTTGCTGAGAAGCTTATCCCAGCTTGTGATATTCACGAGCAGATTTCACTTGCATCTAAGGAGGCATCTGGTACTTCAAACATGAAGTTCATGCTTAATGGTGCTATTGCAATCGGTACAATGGATGGTGCTAATGTAGAGATGCACGAGTTCGTAGGTGATGACAACATCTTTATCTTTGGTGAGGATTCAGATACAGTTATTAAGCGTTATGCTGATGGAAGCTACTGCTCACGCGACTACTATGAGAAGGATGCTAACCTTAAGAAGTGCGTAGACTTTATCGTATCTGACAAGCTTATGGAAGTAGGCAAGAAGGAGAACCTTGAGAGACTCTACAACGAGCTTCTTAATAAGGATTGGTTCATGACCTTCCCTGATTTCAAGGATTACTGTGAGACAAAGGAGAGGGCTTACGCTGCATTTGAAAACCGCACAGAGTGGGGCCGTAAGATGATTAAGAATATCGCAAACGCAGGCTTCTTCTCAAGTGATAGAACAATTGAACAGTACAATGAAGATATCTGGCACTTATAAAAGGATTCCGTTGATTTATTGCCTATTCCATGGTAAAATATCATCTAGTTGTGGCTCCAGGGGAGCAATAGATATGGAGGATATTTTATGAATACACTTGGAATTGTACTACTAGTGATTGCGATTGTTCTCGTAGTTGCTATGGTGGTTTTATATTTTCTTGGCAAGCGTATGCAGACACGCCAGGATGAGCAGAAGGCACAGATGGATGCTGTTGCACAGCAGGTTTCAATGCTTATCATTGATAAGAAGCGTATGAAGCTTAAGGATGCAGGGCTTCCAGAGGCAGTTGT